>CAZZFQ010000016.1:0-10521 GCA_964653695.1 uncultured Candidatus Bathyarchaeia archaeon
CCTGGGATCCTAGGAAAGGGCTGCGCCTCAGCAACGTGCCTTACCCCGCATAGGTATCCAACAAATCGTTCTATTCCAAGGCCTGCACCAGCAGAGGGTTTCAGTCTGCCTTGCGCAGCGAGCTCAAGCAGAAGCCCATACTCCTCCTTCCTTATGCCGTCTCTCTCCATCTTGCGGAGAAGCCTCCCATGTTCATACTCCCTCTCTCCTCCTGAGACTACTTCTCCATAGCCCTCTGGTAGAAACAGGTCATAGTTTCTCCATTCCCCAGAGGCCTCGTCTTCGAAGTCGTAGAATTCTCTAGGGAAGCCTACTACCCAAAAGGGGTTCTCAGACTTTTCCGAGATACGTCTCTCCCAATCTTGGCCATAGGTGTCTTCAACCTCTCTTCTCCGAAAGGTTTCGAATGGAAGCCTTGGGATCTCGATTCTCCTTCCGAGAACTTGCAGATCTTCCTCGAAGTACTCTTTGACATAGGATATGGATTCTGCCACGATTTCTTCGAATAGCCTGAATATGTCTTCTGATCTTGCGTAGGCGACCTCCAGATCCAGTTGAGTGAATTCGTAGAGATGTTTCCCTGTGCTGGACCGCTCCCTCGTCTCTATCCTTATGTTCGGAGATAGGATGAAGAGTTTTTCGTGACAGAGAGAAACCAAAACCCTTTTGTGAACTATCATGCTCTGCATCGTTCTGACCCTCTGACCGTAGATCTCCAGCTCCACCCTCTTCTCCATACTCGCGTCTGTATCAGGCCACAGAGGATCCGTTGACTTCGCCAAGATGACAGGCAAGAACCAGTAGAAACCCTTCCCTACAAGGAGGTCAACAATCTTCTTGAGAACACCTGTTTCTATTCTGAAAACCGCGGTTCTCTCCCTCTTCATCAAATTGTTTGGCGACGTGAGCTGCTCTAGAGATTCAGTCAAGGCTTCCAAACCACAGCTTGATCGAGTCATCAGCCCGTTTCGTCATTGTCCCAATGGCACGATGACTTAAACTATTTGCAGTTTTTTCGGGAAAATTCCTATCTAGAATGGCCTTGCCAGCACGCTTCATGTAAAAAATGTGATCGCCTCTAAAGCTCTCAGATGATACAGGAGCTCTGGGGATCTTATGGATTTCGAGGACCTGCCGGAGCAATCTTGCTTCGCCTAGCAAGATTCAGGAATGGATCTGTGATATTGGATGAATATGACTAGTTCAAGAGGACATCAGGGTTCGCCCGTACTGCGGATTTGAAGGATAGATCCGTTGCACAGTTGCGATCGATTCTGTCTATCATGTGTTGCCGCTTTTGTATGCTTGGTCTGAGCTTCAGTTTGGGAGCAATGCTTAGGCCGACTCACAAAGGTTTTCTACCGCAACCTTCATTCAACAAAGGGCATTTGTGGGATCAGCGGAAGAGTAGCGCTTGGAGACTCGTCTCATCAGAATGGGGGCCGAAGCCAACCTCTACTGGGCGAAATGGTTCGGTCGAGAGGTCATAGTAAAGGAAAGGATAGAGAAATCGTACAGGCTAGGTTCGCTGGATCATCAGATGAGACGCTACAGGACTGTTCACGAAGCGCAAATGATTCATGAAGCAAAGAAAGCTGGAGTCCCTACTCCTGTCATTTATCTGATTGATGAACAGAGATGCAGAATCTTCATGGAGTTCCTGCATGGTCCAAGGCTGAAGGAAGCTCTTTCAACAGTGTCTCCAAGTAGAAGGATCTCCATTTGCCATTTGGTTGGACGTTTGATTGGGAAATTGCACAGGAACAGAGTAGTTCACGGGGACCTAACAACCTCAAACATGATACTCTCGGATGATGAAAAAGTTTCTTTCATCGACTTCGGATTGAGTTTCCACTCTGACCAGACGGAGGACAGAGGCGTTGATATGCATCTTGTAAAACGCGCATTGAATAGTACACACTTTGCCTACGCTGAGTCCTGCTACAAATCAATGATCACTGGTTACGAATCCATTTTGGGATCTAGATTCACCAAGACCGTGCTTACCAGAGCCGATGAGATAGAGAAGAGAGGGCGGTACTTTGCAGAGAGGCAGGCCTGAAATCCAATTCGCTACCTCAAACATGAGCAAGTTTCTTGAAGCTCAGTCTATCTTAGTAGAGTACGGCATACGACTTGTCTTCCTAGGCCACAGGGACTTAGAGATTCAATCTGATAGCATTGAGGAGATCGCCAAACATTCAGCTAGGCCCTCGTCGTTGCAGGCTAACACAGTCACAGTGGTCGAAGATGCCGGACTATTCATTGACGCCTTGAACGGCTTTCCTGGACCGTACTCCTCATTCGTCTTCAGGAAGCTAGGTTGCGACGGCATTCTGAAGCTGATGAACGGAACCTCCAACCGAAAAGCCAGATTCCTGTCTGTGGTCGCCTTCTGTGAACCTTCAGGCGATCCTGTCTGCTTCTCCGGAAGGGCAGAAGGCTCAATAGCAACGGAAGCCAGAGGGACAGGCGGCTTCGGGTTTGATCCTATTTTTGTCGCTGAAGGAGCAGGTGAGAAGACGTTCGCTGAAATGCAGACCGTAGAGAAAAGCAGACACTCACATCGAGCAAAGGCTTTCAGGGAATTCGCCAAATGGTTCGTTGAGTCAGTCAAACCTTAAATAGAGACCGTTTCGCTGATAGGCCATCCAAATCCGATTCGGCGATTCACATTAAGGCGGGTATAGTATGGCTAGGCTGTATTCACACAAGCGAGGAAGATCCGGTTCGACAAGACCTCTGAGCAAGAAGACGCCAGCATGGTGCAAGTATAATGCGGAGGAAGTTGAGGCTCTGGTCGCCAAGCTTGCGAGGGAAGGAAACAATGCGAGCACAATAGGGATCATACTTCGGGACCGGTATGGAATCCCACTCGCAAAGCCAATCATCGGCAAGCCAATCCATGAGGCCCTGAAATCCTCCGACATCGCTCTCAAGATTCCTGAGGACCTAGATACACTGATCAAGAAGGCCGAGAGAGCTAGGAGGCATTTGGAGAGGAACAAGGCAGATAGCATCGCGAAGCGCTCGCTTGCTCTCATTGAATCGAAGATATATCGGTTGGCTAGGTACTACAAGGAAGAGGGGGTTCTGCCCCCTCAATGGGAATACAAATTGATGGCTGCCTCAGTTGTCTGATGTGAAGAAGCCTGACCTTGATTCGCTTGAGGCTTGCGTATCCGAAGCTGCAAGGCTTGTTTCTGCTGCAGCAAAAGAAGGATCACAAGTTCTTGTCCTGACTCATTTCGACACTGATGGATTGGCTTCGGCTGGAATACTTGGAACCGCATTGAGTAGGCTTGATGGCCTAATGCACATACGCGCAGTAGATGGTCTAGATGAGGATGTTCTGAGCCACGCCCCGCTTGATGCCGCAGACCTCGTAGTTTTCGCAGACATGGGAAGTGGAATGCTTGAACCGCTCAACTCGAAAGTGGGAAAGAAGGCTCTAATCCTTGATCACCATCAGCCAGTTGGAATGCCTAAGGAGAAGTTCGTCCATGTCAATCCGCACATGTTTGGATTTGACGGCGCAAGAGAGGTTAGCGGCGCAGGGATGGCATATCTTGTTGCTCGGGCAATGGATACAAGGAACACAGATCTTTCTGCCCTCGGTGTTGTGGGAGCCTTGGGCGACATGCAAGATCGAGGAGAGGAGCGATCCCTGCACGGACTCAACTCGATTATCGCAGAGGACGGAGTGAAAGCGGGATGTCTCAAACTTGACAAAGACCTTGTCTTGTACGGAAGAGAAACTAGGCCAATTCACAGGGCGCTCGCATACACATCAAATCCCTTCCTCCCTGGACTTAGTGGCCACGAGGACCAGTGTCTGGCTCTCGTAGCGTCGGCTAGAATATCCGTCAAGCAGGATGAGAGATGGAGAACACTTGCAGATCTGAGCGACGAAGAGAAGCGGGATCTTCTATCTGCAATAATCCAGGCCGTCTCCTCCAAGGGAATTGCTGGAAAAGTTGCCCTTAGCCTCATTGGCACTGTCTATACTCTACCAAAGGAGGAGAGAGGCATGCCTACACGCGACGCGAGAGAGTTCTCGTCGCTTCTCAACGCCTGCGGCAGGATGAATCGACAAGGGCTAGCGGTCAGCATTTGTCTAGGAGAGAGGGGTAGCATCATGGATGAAGGACAGGAAGTCCTGGCTGAGTACAGAAAGACTATAGCACAGCATATGTCCTGGGTGACCGAAACTCCGGATCGCGTCGAAGAACTCGGAGCGATCTATGTTGTGCATGGAGAAGGGGCGATAGACGAGAATATGACGGGAAGCATCTCAACAATCTTGGTCTCCTCCGGTATCTTTGATCCCGTGAAGGCCGTATTGGTCTTGGCTACAACGAGCGAAGGTGATCTGAAGATCTCAGCTCGGGGAACAGAGCAGCTCGTCATATCTGGAGTGAACTTGGGAAAGATCCTCCAAGAACTCACCTCAAGGTATGGAGGATCCGGTGGAGGCCATGATATCGCGGCCGGAGGCAGTGTTCCGGCCGATTCTGAGAAGCGGTTTCTAAAGGAACTTGACAGCGAGATTTCACGGGTCTTGGGGGAAAGGAGCTGAAAGCCAAGATAGTGCTTAGAGCCGAGAGCTCAGAAGAGGCAGAGGCCATTGCTAGTGCGCTTGATCCGGACAACTCGCTAGTGCCGCTGGGAATGAAGATATCGACAAGAGCGAAAGGACTCAAAGTCGTCACCGAAATCAAGTTCTCGGGCAGAGTAGACACATTGATGTCCACGATCGACGATCTCCTGAAATGTGCGCAAGCCGCTGAACACGCCCTCAGGTGCGTGTCTGAGACCTCAACATGATTAGATTCTCATTTACCGAACGTGACAAATGTTTTTAAAGCGGCAACCCGACTAGGAACGCTTTCCAGCAGAGGAAAAGGCTTGTCGAAAGCACCAAGGAAAGTCAGAGACAAATGGCGTTCCAAGGACTGGTATTCAGTGTATACCCCATCCTATTTTGGCGAGCTGAACGTTGCACAGATCCCTTGCGACGATCAGTCAAAGCTGGTCGGCAGGGTCGTTGAGAACACTCTGTATGACATCACTGGGGACTTTGCGCATCAGTCAACCAAGCTGTACTTTCTTGTCACTGGCGCAGAGGCCGAAAGGGCTCAAACAACACTGAAGGGCCATGAATACTCTGCGGACTATCTTAGAAGCCTGGTTAGGCGTGGAAGTTCGAGAGTTGACTGCATCGCACAGGTCACGACGAAGGACAGGTTTTCTACAATGATCTCAATCGTTGCATTTGCTCGTGGCAGATTGAATGCTTCACAGCAGCATGCGGTTAGAGCAGTCATGCGCAAGATAGTTGAGGAGAAGGCGGAGAACCTTACCTACGATCAGCTCTCACAAGAGATGGTTCTTGGCAAGGTCGGATCGGACATCTACAATGAAGCCAAGAAGATAGCGCCACTGAGACATGTTGGAGTAAGGAAGTCGAGGTTAACGAAGCTGTCTCCTGAGCTTGAGGAGAAGGTCATACAGGTCAAGAAGAGCCAGTAATCCTAGTTGAGACTCGCATATCATTTAGCCGGCCGAAACACGAAATAACCTCGTCCTCACTAAGTCGCACGTAGCTATGCAAGTAAAGAAGCCCGACCTGTTCGGCACCTCTGGTATCAGAGGCGTAGTAAACCTTGATTTCGAGCCAGTTCTAGCCATAAGACTAGGCGTGGCGCTCGCCGCTCTCTTCAAGGAAGGTATGGTTACATTGGCGAGAGACACAAGAACCTCCGGAGAGATGCTGTCATCAGCATTTACGGCGGGGGCCCTAGCAGGAGGATTAGAAGTCACGAATCTCGGAGTCCTTCCAACACCTGTCCTTGCGTACCTAACGAACTCACTTGGAGCAGCGACCGGTGCTATGATCACGGCGAGCCACAACCCTCCCGAATTCAATGGAATCAAACTTTTCGACAGGGATGGAAAAGCGCACAGTGACGCTCTTCAAACCCAGATTGAGCATGCCTTAGGCGACGAAAAACAACCTTACGCAAGCTGGGATCAACTCAGAGACGTATCTTCAGTTGACTATTCATATCGCTATATCGAAAAGATTCTCAATCAAATAACACTTGAGAAGCCTTGGAAGGTAGCCGTGGATTACGGATCAGGAGCAGCGTACCAGATCGCCTCTGAACTTCTCCAATCATCAGGCTGCCACCTTGTGTCTCTCAACGCGCAGCCCGACGGAGTCTTCCCCGGAAGAAGCCCTGAACCGACATCAGAATCCCTGTCGGCCCTCATGACAGTAGTTCGAAGCATGAATTGTGATATCGGGGTCGCCTATGACGGAGATGCTGACAGAGTCTTCCTCGTCGATGAAACAGGACAAGGCGTCGACGGAGATGTAGCACTATCGGCCTTCGCATCCTACATGGTTAGGAAAGAAGGAAAAGGAACGGTGGCTCTACCGGTTGATACTTCCTTGGCTGTTCAGGAGGCTGTTGAAGAGAACGGGGGAAAAGTTACATGGACAAAGGTAGGCGATATCTATGTCGCAGAAGCCATTGTAAGAAAGAAAGCCATGTTCGGCGGCGAACCATGCGGCGCTTGGATTCATCCAAGCCTTCACCTCTGCCCAGACGGAATTCTTTCCAGCGTCCTCCTGTTGGAGGCACTTGAGGAACAAGGCATGACTGTACGCCAGTTCTGCTCAGGAATCAAGAGGTATACTGTAAGAAGGGGGAAGATCCAATGCACGAACATAGCGAAGAGTCAAGTCATGAGTAAAATAGCTTCAAATCTTCCAAAGGCTCTAGGCAATAAGACTGAGATCACACAGATTGATGGAATTCGTGTTCAGATCCCAGAAGGATGGGTTCTTGTGAGGGCCAGTGGTACAGAGCCCGCCGTACGAGTGACTGTTGAGGCTCGATCTACACATCTTGCGGAAGATCTTTTCAATATCACCTGCGACTTATGCTCAAGCATAGCGAGAGAGAACTTGAGTTGAAGGCCGTCATACTAGCGGCAGGAGAAGGAGTGCGGCTCCGGCCTCTGACTGACAACAGACCAAAGCATCTGGTTCCAATCGCATGCAAGCCTATGCTTGAACACCTAATGGAGAACTTGGCGGCTTGCGGTATATCTGAAGTTATGCTTGTTGTGGGCAGATGGAAGGACAATGTCCAGCAATACTTTGGCGACGGACACAATCAAGGGCTGAGAATACGTTACGCGGTCCAACCAGCCGTTTTGGGAACAGCTCACGCGATCGGAATGACGCAGAACTTCGTTGGCCATGAGCCATTCCTAGCGGTGTATGGGGACATCTACGTCACCAAGGAGTGTATGCCAAAGGTCCTAGAGGATTTCAAGAAGTACACCGCTGCTGCTACGATGGCTGTTGTACCTGTTCCAGCTGCTCACTTCTTCGGAATAGTCACAATCAAAGATGGATACGTCAAGTCCGTAGTTGAGAAGCCACCACCCGGATCTCCCGTAGGGAACCTTGCAAATGCAGGTATCTTCGTCTTTTCATCGGAGATCTTCCGAGCCATAGAGAAGACTGCCAAGTCAAAGAGAAACGAGTTTGAGATCACTCGGTCGCTGAAAATATTGATTGGGAGCGGGGCAGAGATTAGAGCGACTGAACTGGACAGTGAGACTTGGAAAGACATCGGCAGGCCTTGGGATCTACTTGAGGCGAACGAGCTAGCCCTGAGAAAACTCAAGCCAAGTATCCAGGGAAAAATCGAGGAAGGTGCGCGGCTCATCGGGCCGATAGTTGTGAAGAGCGAGGCAGTCGTGAGATCTGGAGCTTATGTTGAAGGGCCGGTCATAATATCTGGCGGCGCGGAAATAGGACCGAATTGTCACATTCGGCCATCCACAAGCATAGGCGGAGATGTGAAGATTGGAAGTGGGTGCGAAGTAAAGAACAGTATTGTGATGAACGGTACAAAGATTCCTCATCTTTCTTACGTTGGAGACAGCATCCTCGGGGAGCGGTGTAACCTGGGTGCTGGAACAGTCGTAGCAAACCTTCGTTTTGACGGAAAACCTGTGACGATGATGATCTCGGGAAGTAGAGTAGATAGTGGTAGGAAGAAGCTCGGAGCAGTTTTGGGAGACGAAGTGCAAACCGGGATTAATGCTAACATCATGCCAGGTGTAAAGGTCGGGTCACGCTCGCTCATCGGTCCAGGGGTGACTCTCGATCATGATGTTCCGCCGGGAACCAGAGTCACCTTGAAGCATAGGCCTAAGAAAGCCTGACCCAAGCTAAACGAGGATGGAGGTACGAGTTGTGGTCAATATGAGGCGCGAGGAATTCAAACAAAGGTTCCCTCACCTCGCTGAAGAGCTAGACAGCGACAACATGAAGTTGCAAATAGAGTCTGTTAGGACGGTTCCGGAAGAGGCCGACAAGGCTGCCAGCAATCTCAGCGCATATATCCCAACTGCGATCGACTACCTTAGGCGATGCGATAATGAAATGGATGCATTTGACACAATCAGCTACTTAGAGTCCAAGCGAGAGATAACAACTCAGTACGCCGCCAAGCTGAAAGCACAGCTCAAAAGGCATGGCCTCGGAAGTTTTGGCGCACGAAAGAAGGACGACCACTACCAGAGAAAAACCGCGAGAACATAGAAGCTTCTGATCTTCTTCAGCCCCTTTTCTTTGCGCTGGCTATGGAGATGACATCTCGATCCTTAAGCAAGTAGTCTTCTCCGATTCGCATCTTCGATCTGGCCTCAACCCCGAAGATGAATCCTTCTCCCAAGTCTGAATGTATCATGTAGGCGAACTGCCTTGCAGTAGTGCCGTACCGCGCCAAGTACGCATCGGGGAGAACCCGTCCCTTGTGATCAGTTAGCTTCTCGGCGTCTTCGACTGGATATACGGTAATCATCCCCAGAAGCTTGAAAAAGGCGGTGTTTATGCTCTCTTGAACTCCTGTTGATCCCCACTCTATCAGAATCTTCCTCTTGATTGTGTCAAGGGCTGAAGCCTGTTCCGACTTCAGTTCTGACGACCTCAATATGTTGAAGTTGCTGTCGCCCGGCTTGTAGTCCGTCAATCCCTTTTCAGCTGCCCTTCTCAATGCTAGCTCTGCCTCTGCGCAGCAAGGAATCACGTTATGCCCTGAATCTCTCAACCTCTCGACGTTTTCCTCTGCGTGCGGCAAATCTATCTTGTTGGCCGCGATTAGCATTGGCTTCGATTGCCTACGAAGTTCGCGCATCAATTCGACTAGGTCTTCGTCACTCCAGGCAATCAGGTCTTCTTCGTCCAGGTCGGCTTTTTCGAGAGCATTGGAAATGTGAGTTCTGTTTACTGCTAGGCCACTGAGACGATCCTCAAGTATGACGCAGAGATCCTCTTTCGTTCCCTCAACTCTTCGGGCAATCTTGGCCCAGTCTTTCTTGACTATTTGGAATAGCCACATGTCCAGCTCTTTTTCTAGGAATTTGACGTCATCGAGAGGGTCATGTGTTCCAGGTTCGCATTGCCTTCCTTCAATATCTGTTGCTCCAGCAGCGTCCACTATATGAATAAGCGCATCTGCCCGCCTTATCTCATCAAGGAACTGGTTTCCTAGACCTCGTCCCTTCCATGCGTCAGGGACGAGCCCAGCGCAGTCAATGATTTCAACTGGGATCAACCTAATCCCGGTGAGACAAGCTGAGTTCACAGGTTCGTCCTTGACGTTGAACTCCGTGCAGACGCATGGCGTTCTGACATATCCCATGCCTCGATTTGGTTTGATTGTCGTGAAAGGATAGTTCGCAATTGGAACCGAGATCAGTGTGGCAGCCGAGAAGAAGGTCGACTTTCCGACGTTAGGTTTGCCAACCACTCCGACAATGTTACCCAATCTCAGTTCTCCTGGCCTACCGATCGCGACTGAGTAAAGCTGTCTCAGGTGCTGTCCTCTTTGGGAGTGAACTCTTTAATAAAGACCTGACTGCCCTCTCACTTCAGGTCACATAACAGTGAACAAGAGGGAGCTTGTAATAGTCGGCGGCGGCCCTGCAGGGTTGACGGCTGCCCTCTATGGTTCAAGGAGCGGACTATCAACTCTCCTGTTAGAAGAAAAAACCACTGGAGGATTGTTGTCTGAGATACCTGCCGTAGAAAACTATCCAGGATTTTCAGAAGGTGTCTCTGGGCTCGATCTAGCGGCCAAAATGACTGAGCAGGCAAGAAAGGCAGGAGCTGAGATCCATGAAATAGAAGTAGCCCAGTCAATCGAAGTGAACAACAGACAGATCTCTGTCAAGACGGATAGGGCGAGCTACTCAAGTGGCGCCCTGATCCTAGCGACAGGCGGGGTACACAGGCCTTTAGGTGTGAAGGGAGAGGAGGAACTGAAGGGGCGCGGAGTGAGCTACTGTGCTCTGTGCGACGGAGCATTCTTCAAAGAAAAGAGCGTCGCTGTTGCTGGTGGAGGGAACTCAGCCGCATCATCGGCGCTGTACTTGGCAGGCATAGCCCGTCAAGTATACCTGATCCATAGAAGAGGAGAGTTGAGGGCAGAG
>CAZZFQ010000016.1:10621-12275 GCA_964653695.1 uncultured Candidatus Bathyarchaeia archaeon
TCGTCAATCACCGTCAAGAAACAAATATCGAAGGAATCTTTGCTGCCGGTGACGTCACCTCATTTCCTGTGAAACAGATTTCGACTGCAATAGGTCAGGGAGCAGTAGCAGCGACAGAGGCCTTTTGTCACTTGAGACAACCGTACTATCGCAGAGACTGAGAGACCGGACGGGTAGTAGTAAGTCCACGCGCGCAACGTTTATCAGTATTCTACTGGAACCATAGCCGTTCCGATAGCAACAAAGATGATAGATCGAGCCTGACAGCATACGTGAGGCTTATGAGCGCATACAAATACATGTCGCAAGCTTGGAAGAAGCCTTCTGCCTCCTATGTAGAGGAGTTCATGCGAGATGCCGCCATTAGATGGAGAGGTGAGCGTACGATTCATCGAGTTGAGAGGCCGACCAGGCTTGATCGAGCGAGAAGCCTTGGGTATCGAGCGAAGCAGGGCTTCGTAGTTGTGAGAGTGAGGATCAGAAAGGGAGGCGCCCGCAAGCCTCGAGCAAGATCTGGCAGAAGACAAAAGGCAATGGGTGCCGTCAAATATACTCGCGCAAAAGGTCTGAAGGAGATCGCTGAAGCCAGAGTGGCTAGGAAGTTTCCAAACCTCAGAGTTCTCAACTCATATTGGGTTTGGGAAGACGGAAAGAACACGTGGTTCGAAACTGTTCTTGCTGATCCGAATCATCCTGCTGTGAAACGTAGGATTTGAGCAGCGGCCAGCCAAGAAAACGACGCATGAGACGCTAAGGGCCGAAGGTGACGCTGTCGCATGTCGGAAATGCCGAAAGCGATTGTAGTCAGACACGTTCAAGGCACATTCGAGACGCGACTGGGAAGAGGATTCTCAAAGGCAGAACTCCGGGAAGCGGGGATCTCAGTGGCGAACGCCAGAAAGCTTTCTGTCCGAGTCGATCCCAAGCGGCAAACCAAGATGGAGGAGAACGTGAAAGCAATAAAGACTTGGCTTAGAGGCTCGTCAAAGCGCAAGTCTGATGGAAAGCTAAGGGAGAAGACCGTCAAGACATCCTGACTAAGAGTATTGGTCCCCCATGTGTATACAAGTAGTTTCAGGATCTTCACGGAAAACCCCTGGATAAGTACGTATGATGAAATGAATTGACTCCCAGGCTACTCAGAACAATTTCAGTTGACGTGTCAGCCTGTCAACTAACTCGGCTGGACACGGCCCGATTCCAATGCAGGTTGTTGTGTTCGCAGGAACTTGTGTCAGCCCTCTATCACAAATGAGCACGGACGGAAGACATAGGCTGACAGCCTGTTCCTTCAGCTCCTGTAACTCCTTCTCTGAGTGCACCTTGACGGCAATCTTGCATTGACCTTCACTCAACCATGCTTCCACCCAATCGCGATGTTCCTTTCTCGCTTCTTCCAGTGCCGATACGGCTGCATGAGCAACCTGCGCAGCAGTTTTTCCTCTGCCCATTCTGAGGTCGGTCCTGACAGCGATGACCATTTTGTATCTGAACTCGCTAGGACTCAAAGCTATCAAGAAACGGAATGCTCTCCGAAACTGTTAAGGATTGCTTGGACGTATACTGCTGAATCTGGAACCACGGATTCTCCACATAGGAGAGTCGTATGTGTCGGTGCCTCTGACATAGGCCCTAATTGATACATTCAAGGAAT
>CAZZFQ010000016.1:12375-24820 GCA_964653695.1 uncultured Candidatus Bathyarchaeia archaeon
TCACACCACTCGCCTTTAGAGATCGGAGAGTCGATCTGGTCTTCTTCTCGCCGAGTCGTCGCAAGCTGAGGGTAAGTGAACTGACGCCTGGGAGAGCAAAAAGAACAGTAGAGTTCAATATCGCGGACATACTGAACAACGACTTCGTTGACTCGAATCTGCGCAGATTGCTGAGTGCAATATGGAATACTAAGAGAAAGCATCTGCCCTTCGTGATTTCGAGCGGTGCAACAGACTGCTTGCTGATGAGAGCCCCTAAGGACATGGCGGCGGTCGTCTCTATAATGGGTCTGGACGCAACTCAAGCACTTGACGCCGTGTCTAGCATTCCTTTCTCTCTAGCTCAAAAGAGCCTTGAGAAACGAGGGCAAAGATTTGTTTCAAATGGAGTAGAAACAGTGAGACCACGAGTATGAATAAACAGTCGCGGCGATATCTCGCTTTTCGACTAGCTTCTGACGTTGGCCCGCCAAGAGAGATGCTCTTTGGCGAAATTGAGAACTCTCTCAGAAGGCTCTTCGGGGAATACGGAGTTCTTGAAGCGTCTCTGCGACTGATAGCGTATGATGCGGAGAAAATGATTGGCATAGTCAGATGCTCTCATCCATCTGTTGAGAGGCTTAGGGCCGCAGTTGCCTTGACAACCCGAATCGGTGAACATCGAGCCGTTCTCTTCATTCTTAGGTCAGCCGGCACTATTGCCTCGTTGAAGAGAGCTTTTTCACTCAGCCTAGCTTGAGGGATAGAAGACTGCCAAGGTGAGACTGCCACAGACAACAGCGTATCCAAGATGATGCGGTGACAGATCTCTGCGCAGAGACCTCGGTTGGATGAAGCCACTATCCTACGTCTCTAGCAGTCTTCTAGGTGCTCTTCGCACTCCTATATAGAAAAATGTTCCGCATGCTACGATGTTGCCTAATGAGAGCCATGTGACGGCTAATGCCATGGGCGGGTATTTGCCTGAAAGCCCATGAAACATTGCGTAGCTTAGCCATATGGCGAATGTGATAGTATAGGTGCCGATCGTAAGGTCAATAGCTTCTTTGATCTCTTTCTTTCTCGACAACCGCGAGAGAAACTTGTACTCAAGGAAGAGAACTACGCAGTCAAGAGCGATCGCAGGGGGAATCGATCTTTCAACTTCCTTCCTAATATATTCCAGATAGAGTTCCTGTTCGAAGGTAAACCCATGCGACTCAAAGACAGCGGTGTTAGTGACTAAGGCAATCATCGCCATCGAGAACACAAGTGCGATCAAGAAAGCGATTAGATAGAAGGTGACCCAATTCCTGTATTTCTGGATGTCCATTTGCGTCGGCGGCCTCTCTTAGGCATAGGAAATGCGTTCAGAATGCGAGTAGATGTTCATTCTTTCTCCTCTCACAAAACCAATCGCAGTAACATCTGTCTTCTCTGCTACATCTATCCCTGAAGTCACTACGGCGGATATTGAAGCGACCACAGGAATATTGACTCGGGCCGCCTTCAGAATTATGTCTCCTGTAAGTCTTCCTGTGGAGATGAGAAACCTATCTTCAAACGAGTGACTGCTACGAGCGCAACTCCCAACAGCTTTGTCCACAGCGTTGTGTCGTCCAACATCCTCAGCCAAATGCTCTAGTATTCCATCTTTGCGGCAAACTGAGGCAGCGTGGACGCCGCCTGTCTTTCGGTAGATTGACGCCTCGTTATTCAACGCGTTCGCTGCGCGTTGAACAGCAGATGCGTCAATGACAGTCGGGGCAATCACTCTTAGAGGCATGAGTCTGTTGGTCGGATTCTCAGTTGGTAATTGTGTTCTTCTTTGGAAGCCGCTAGGCACTGCCCTGAAAAAGCGTGTTGCTAGTCTTTCTTCGAGGTTGAGTTCAGCTACAAGTGTTACCTCACATTTGTACTGGTCGACAAAACGGATGGCAGTCAACTGGTAGAGTTGATCGATAATCCCATCGGAAAGTAGATGACCCGTCACAAGGTCTTCTAGCCTCTGAGGAGTACACATTATCGTCTCCCAGTGAACACCGTTTATGAAAAGGTGAACCGCGGACTCTGTAGCCACAGTGTCATCCACTACCTCGGGTTGGCTACCTAGAGACTGGAGCCTGAGGATCCTGCGAGTCTCTGTAGCTTGCATAGGAGTTACCTCTTGGCCTTGGAGATAACGTAAGTGCCTATCTCTTTTGCTATGTCAACTTTGGTTGTGCTCTGAAGGCCTTTCCAACCCGGTTGAGAGTTGATCTCATTTACAATGTAACCGCTCGCACCTTCCATGAGATCCACTCCAGCAATTTCGCATCCAATTACATGTGCGGATTTGATCGCTATCTCTTCCATCTCCGAGGTATATTCAAGAGGAGTTGGTTTTGCTCCTCTACTCACGTTTGTCTTCCAGCAAGTCGATACTCTGAACATGGCAGCAACAATCTTACCTCCGACTAGGAGAATTCTGATGTCTCGAGATCCATGCTGTACGAACTCCTGCACATAGAGCACATGCCTATTGAAATGTAATGTCCTGAAGGCCCTCTCAGCTACGTCCTCGTTGGAGATCCTAGCTGCCCCGATACCCCGAGAACCAAAGACTGGCTTGACTACTACGTCATCGCCAAACTTATGAAAAGCTTTGATGGCTTCAGAGACGCTCTCCGTGACGATTGTTCTAGGAACCTGAATACCGTTCTCTGCCAAAAGAATAAGAGTATGAAACTTGTCCGCGGCCTTCTCGATGCTTGAAGGATGATTAACGACTGGAAGGCCTCGTCGCGAAATCGCGTCCAGAAGATTAAGTCGGAATATTATCTCATCCAGTGACCCTCTTCCGATGGGCCTCACAAGAAGTGCCTCTATCTCCTCTTCTATGTCCTTTCCGTCAAGCAAGATCGCAGGGTTGATTCCCACCCTTGAAACAAGATCTCTGAACATAAAGCACCGAGAAGTCACACCTAGTCTGACGAAGGCTTCTCTCAAACGCGATGAGCACCATGCGTTCTTGTTTCTTGTCAGAAGGCCAATGTTCATCTCATGATCTCCAATGCAGAATCTTAAGTATATGCACATTTAAGTCAAAGTCTGCGAAGAAGCTGGTTTCGCGCGACTTGCCGACTGAACAATCATCCGAAGAGAGTGGTTTCTCGGCCACACAAGCTAAGATACTTCATTGAATAGAGGGCGACAGAGCAGCCTCTAGAAGGAACTGAGAGCTTCCTTGAGGTGAATCTTGAGTGGTCCGAGTCTTCCTCCGAAGTTGACGGCGGTTATCTTTCTGACTCCTGGTGCCTCAATCACGGCCCTTATTCCTGCAGCTGTAGCTTTCTTGAGGTGACTTGGAGAAAGACCATTGAAAACGATTTCGTAGACGCTATCCACTCCGATGGGTACCTTTGATCCTGCAATCGTGTTTCGTAGCTTAGGACAGAACAGGTCGTTAGTGGAGGCTCCGAGTTTGTACTTTCTAGAGCCGACTTTAGAGCCGGACCGGCAAACACCCCCAGGAAATGGAAGAATCACACCTGGCACCGCCCGAATCGCCTCGATAGCTCTCTCGGCAGCTTGGAGACCGGCGTCTTGCGAGTCGGCCATGATCAAGAAGTTTCCGCCCGCAACCGCTTTCTTCACTCCGAACCTGTCTTCGACTAGGAAGTCTCCCTCTGTCACAGGGATCCTCCAAACAGTCCTATCTCCCAAGACTTCCTTTCTCTCAAATCCATCGCCAAACATTCTTACGGCTCTTCCTATCCTGATTCGTTTCTTTGCGTCTGGCATTCCGTCAAATGCCGCTGTAGTCGGGCAGGTTAGGATGCATTGCCCTATTCGGCGTACCATCTGAGCCTTCCACTCGTGACCCGATCTTTGATAGACCTGGATGAACACTCCTGGTCTGCCGTCAGGGGTCTCACTCGACGGAATGGTTCCTCCTTCTATGCCGGCCTCGGCTGGAGACATTATGATGGATGATGCGAACCCAGTGGCTGTCCTTGCCGAAATCAACGCCCATTTTTCGCTGTTGGCAGTGATCATTATCCGACCGACAAGCATGATAAATACTTCAGCGAACGTATCCTCAATCTCCACGCGCAGCTGCATCCAGGGTTCCTCATCTCAATATGTCCGCCTATGTTGCGGGTTTAACGTTTCACATGACGCTTTGGTCCTATGGCGCTCTCCAATGGCAGAAATCCGCTATATACATCATCGAATGCGCATTGTATATGGTCGGCATGAGTCGATGATGTCCCTATGTACCAGTGCTGGAGAGGACTTGTGATAGATAAAAGTGCACCATAGATTGGAGGCAATATGTCAATGGACAGGAAGAAGATTCGGGCTACGCTGATCACTGGTCGAAGCATCAGCCAAGGAATTGCAAAGGAGTATGGCAGGTTCTCAGAAAAATACCTGTATGTGGCAGGATCTTGCGAGATGAATCCTGAGGACATGAAAATCATAGGAGTCAGGCAAGGGAGCTACGTTCGAATCAGGAGCGAATCTGGTGAGATCACAGCTCGAGTTGTTGATCCGACGCAGGAACTCCCCCAAGGAATGATATTCGCACCATACAGCAAACAGGTAAACGCGCTCATCAGCGCCGATACTCAAGGAACGGGTATGCCTTCTTTCAAGGGGATACCAGTCGAACTCCAGCGATCGAAAGAGAGTGGCATTGAAGAGACTGCAATTCTGGAGATTAAGAAGACGGGCGAGTTTACAACAGTCAAGCAGACGAAAGTCGTCAAGAATATCGTTTGCTCATTTTGCGGATGTCTGTGTGACGACTTAGACGTCGCGTTTCAAGACAGAAAGATAGTCAGCGTTGAAAAAGCCTGTATTCTTGGCCTTAACAAGTTCATCAACTATGAACGACAGAGAATCTACTCTCCGATCGTACGAAAGAATGGTCAGTCACATGAGGTGAGCCTCGAAGAAGCAGTCAATAGTGCAGCAGAGATCTTGGCTTACTCGAAGTATCCAATAGCCTATGGCTGGAGCACAACGAGCAATGAGGCTATCCGAATCGGTATAGAGCTAACCGAGGCGATGGGAGGAGTCATCGACAACACGACCACCGTTTGTCATGGACCTACAATCTTGGCGGAAGAAGACGTGGGAGTCTCAACCTGCACTTTGGGTCACGTCATGCACAGGGCGGATCTTGTAATTTACTGGGGCTCCAATCCGTTGCAGTCGCACCCTAGACACCTGGCACGGTACACGGTTGGGTCGAGAGGACGGTTCCGGCGCTCGCGTGCAGATCGGATCATGGTCGTCATCGACGTAAGGAGGACGTATACAGGAAACGTAGCCGACTACTTCATCCAGGTAGAGCCCAATAAGGACTACGAGCTTCTAAAGGCCCTACGAGTAGCGGTTCGCGACGAGGAATTGGAACAACAATCTGTGGCAGGTGTTCCAAGACAAAGTGTCGAAGAACTTGCCGACCTGATGATGAACTGCGAATTCGGAATACTGTTCTTCGGCGTGGGGCTGACCATGAGCTCAGGCAAGCTTCGAAACGTAGATGAAGCGATCTCACTAGTGGCAGATCTAAACACATGGACGAAATTCACAATAATGCCCATGAGAGGCCATTATAACGTCACTGGAGCCAATACGGTCCTTGCATGGCTTACCGGCTATCCCTACGCTGTCGATCTCAGCCACGGCTACCCCAGGTATAACCCAGGAGACACATCGGTTGTTGACATATTGTCCAGAGGAGAATGCGATGCGGCGCTTGTCATAGGGTCAGACCCACTAGCGAGCTTTCCTGCTTTGGCGGCCAAGAATCTCTGTGAGATTCCCCTCATTGTGGTTGATGCTCACAGGACGTATACCAGCGAAAAGGCCAGTGTCGTAATTCCCTCCGCCCCCGTGGGAATTGAGGCTGAGGGAACTGCTCACAGGATGGACGGCGTTCCGATATTCCTTAGAAGAATCATTGATCCTCCGGATGGAATAGAATCTGACGCGGAAGTACTTCAGAGGATACTGAACCGTTTCAGGAAGCTGAAGGATCTGAGCTGAAATGAGTGGGGGGATCGGAAGCACTAGGAAACGAGGTCAGGTAGTCAAGTCTGATCGCAAGGACGAGATAACAATGGAGCGACGGTTCTTGGTTCGGAAGTATCGATTAGTTTGGCACAAGGATAGTTGCATTGGATGCGGCATATGCGCTGACATGTGTCCGAAAGAGGCAATACAGTATTTCCCGGCAGAGTTCAGAGCTGGGCGAAGAATTTCAGATCGGCCTCGCATAGACTTTGAAACTGACAGATGTGTAATGTGTGGGGAATGCGTCGTTTGTTGCCCCATGAAGGACGCTCTTGTTATGACGGTTGACGGCCAGAAGGCTATCCCCGTCGTGGAAAAGAACGCATTCGCTATGGTCGCCAGAAAGACAAGTCCGAGAGGAGGTGAGTAGTTTGAGCAACGAGATCATAGTGAGGAATGGATTTGTCTTTGATCCTGCTCACGGGATAGATGGGGACAGAATGGACGTATTCGTTCGCGACGGGAAAATTGTCGAGAAGGTTGACGAGAACACTGCTATGGAGATCGATGCGTCAGACATGCTCGTAATGGCTGGCGGGGTGGACATACACAATCTCGCTTAGAGATGTATAGAGCCACATCGCCGGCTCCAAGGTGAACGCTGGAAGGATCCTTAGACCCGAGGATCATGTTAAAGATGTCGAAATCAAGACAGCTCGGACTAGGTCAGGAGTCGGGTATTCAATTCCGTCCACACTAACAACGGGATACCGATACGCGAGAATGGGATACACAACCGTGATTGAGCCTGCAACTTCTCCTTTGAAGACGAGACATACGCATGAAGAATTGAACGATATTCCGGTAATCGACAAGGCATGTTTTCCGGTCTTCGGCAACAATTGGATAGTCATGGAGTATCTTTCCCAAGGAAGAATCGATGAATGCGCCGCCTACGTGGCCTGGGTGCTCGATGCCACGAAAGGATATTCAATCAAGATAGTCAACCCGGGAGGCATTGAGGCTTGGGCCTGGGGAAGGAACGTTTCAAGCCTAGACGATCAAGTGCCAAACTTCAACATAACTCCTCGTGAGATCCTGAGAGGACTCTGCGAGGTTAACAAGTCACTGAGGCTTCCTCACGCCATCCATGTGCATCCCAACAACCTGGGAAAGCCCGGAAACTTCGAGACCACTATCGAGACAATGGACTGTTTGAGAGGCATGGAATGTGAGAAGCCGATTCTGCATGTGACCCACGTGCAGTTTGAGGGTTACGGTGGAAAAGATTGGTTCTCAATCACCTCGAAGGCACCGCAGATAGCCGACTACGTTAACGCTCATGACCATGTGACAGTTGACATCGGTCAGGTTGTCTTCACTGATACAACCACAATGACTGCAGACGGTCCCTTCCAGTACCAACTCCACCTCCTAAGTAGGAATAAGTGGATGAATTTAGATGTTGAGATTGAGTCTGGAGCTGGAATAGTTCCCTTTGAGTATAAGCTTTCGAATTCTGTGAACGCCGTTCAGTGGGCGATCGGCCTAGAGCTGGCATTACTGGTTAAGAGCCCATGGAAGGTCTACTTGACCACGGACCACCCTAATGGAGGACCGTTCACCTCGTATCCCAAGATTATGTCGTGGCTAATGAGTAAGAAGGCGAGAGAGAGAATAATCTCAAGGATTCCAAGAAGTGCGCGAAGAAGAACCTGTCTGGAATCAGTCGACAGAGAACTCACCTTCTCAGAGATCTCAGTCATGACCAGAGCTGGCACAGCGAGGTCACTGGGATTGGGGGATAAGGGCCACCTTGGAGTAGGTGCCGACGCAGACATAGCCGTGTACCCGGTGAATCCAAAGCTCATTGATCCGTCGAACGACTACGAGAAACTAGTGAAGGCATTTGGAAATGCCTCATATGTCCTAAAAGAGGGGCAGATAATTGTCAGCGAAGGACGAATCGTGAGGTCGACTCAGGGGAGGACCTTTTGGGTCAACTCGAAAGTGCCGATTGACCTTGAATCATCGATGCTTCGCGAGCTGGAGACAAAGTTCACAGAATACTACACGGTAAAGATGGAGAACTACAAGATTCCGGAGAAGTATCTTGGCCGGTCAGCTCCTGTCCAAACGGTGATGTAGACGGTTGACATCTCTGAGGTGGCACTGAGACTGTTTCTCAGCTCGAGACACTTAGGACTCCGTCTCAGACACGTTGTGAGGCATAGGACTTGTGCCAACTCGTTCTGGAGTTGAAACGGCCACTTTCGGCACCTGTTTACGCAGATGTGATCTCTCCCAACGTTCTCGTAGTGAACTCGCTTGAGGGGATAGAGAGGTTGAAGTTATGGGAGGGAAATAGACAGATCGATCTATGCGAGATATTCACTGTTAGGGGCGAAACTGGTGGCTCGGTACTGGAATTCTGTGTTACGCTTTCCGGAGATGTGGGAAAGGTCCGGCGCCTTGGGTACCAAATGAAATCTGGCCTACTCAGGATTGAGGGTAATGTTGGGATGTATGTGGGCGAGGAGATGTCTGGAGGGTCTATTTCTGTCAAAGGAAATGCTGGATCTTGGCTGGGCTCAAAGATGAGAGGCGGCACGATTGAGATTTACGGCGATGCAGCAGATCATGTCGGTGCAGCATATAGAGGAAGTCGCAACGGAATGAAAGGCGGCCTGATAATTGTCCACGGAAACGCAGGCGATGAAGCAGGATGCTGGATGAATAACGGAATCATCCAGATAGATAGAAAGGCTGGAATGTTCCCTGGAATGCATATGCGCGGTGGAGTTGTACTCATAAAAGGAAGCTGCGATGGCAGGGCCGGGGCAGGCATGACTGGCGGCAGAGTAATCATTCGTGGAAGAATGGAGAATCTACTTCCAAGCTTTACAGTCGAAGAAATTAGAGAACGAGTCAGAGTAGGTGAAAGAAGAATCGAAGGGCCTTTCTATGTTTTCAGGGGTGACATGGCATGTGAAGGAACCGGCCGTATATTCGTCGGTGTGAAGAGAAATACACATCTGAAATGGTGCGAGAAATACTTGGAGACATGGTAGGGAATCATCTTGCCTCTAAGCGTGAACAAGAACGCGTTAAGGCTTGTCGACTGGGCAATGGGAAAGAGAGAGGACCTTGGCATCGAGGTAGTCTCGGGGCCGCTTGGATGCACTATTGTTGATGCAGGGGTGAAAGCTGTTGGAGGCCATGTGGCTGGAAGATGGGTCGCAGAAGTATGCCTCGGCGGCTGTGGATTTGCTTCGTTAACTTTGATGCAACACGCGGATTTAGTTCTGCCAAGCATCCTTGTTGAGACAGATTTTCCAGCAATTGCGACTCTTGGGTCACAGCTAGCTGGATGGAACGTAAGAACAAAGGACTATTTCGCTATGGGATCCGGCCCTGCAAGGGCCTTGTCCAAGAAACCTAAGAAGATCTATGAGCTGATACAGTACGAGGATCGCTATGATTCTGCCGTCATCGTACTAGAAGCCGACTCGTTTCCTACGGAGGAAGCTGTGAAAACCATAGCGTATGAATGTGAGATCTCAACCAAGAACCTCTATGTGATAGTGGCACCCACGTCATCGATTGTGGGCTCGATCCAAGTAAGCGGAAGGACAGTTGAGACTGGGATTCACAAACTCCTCATATTGGGGTTGGATCCAAGGCTTGTTAGCTACGGATGTGGATGTGCACCCGTTCCTCCGGTTCATCCAGAGAACGCAAGAGCCATCGGGAGAACAAACGATGCATTGATCTACGGTGGAGTCGCGTCCTACTCTGCCTGCGTCGATAGTGATCATCAGTTAGAAGAAATCGTTTCGAGGTGCCCCTCTTCCAGCGCCCACATATATGGCAAACCATTCTACGAGATCTTCAAGGAAGCTGGATTTGACTTCTACCGGATAGATCCGCACCTTTTTGCGCCTGCCATGGTTTCAATAAGTAACACCAAGACTGGGACGACTCTCAAAGCCGGAAAGATAAACATAGAACTATTGAAGAGAGCCATGGGCATTGCTACCGCATAGATCATCGGGTACAATCTTGGCGGGCTTTCTACTAGATTGTCGCAGAATAAGTTAGATTCAACCTCCCTGCAGGACTCTTCAACTAAGGCCAGCTGATGGATCTCAAGGAACGCCTAGTTGAGGTGCATGGGAGGTAATTAGATCAAAGAGATCCTCTCGTTGGACTCCTTGTGGTTGCACCAGATGTGAAGAATCTGGAAGATGCGACGAGACTTCGGAGGACACTGACCGGAAGAAGTCTCAAGGCGAGAAGAGGATCCCCGAGCCTTAGGGAAAGAGTGAGAACTCAAGATCGTAGAGAGTGAGACCACAATGCCCAAATCCTCGGCCACATTCATGAACAGGTTTCCTGGTGAAACTGCTTGATGAGACAGCTGCAAATTACACTGATGCTTTTTCTCATACTTGTCGTAGGCACGCCCCTTCGTTACACAGCCAGTGATATCGTGACGTCAACAACCTATGTTGCAACATACACGTATACCACGAGTGTGTCGTATACGACGACGACCACAACCTACACATTATCTTTGGCTACTGTCGAGACTACGTCAACAACGACGTCGGTGACCGCTACGCGTGTTTCGACCTCACTGGAAAGCATAACGTTGCTCACTACTGCGACAGTACAATCGACGTTATGGTTTACTGAAACAAAGTCCACAACTGTGACGCTCACAGAAACATCGACCATCTTCTCACCGACTGTGACTGTACCTGCTACTAGGGTAACTACCGCGAGCACCACAATCTACTCTCCAACGGTAACCGTAACTTCAACCGTATCTACAAGAACCACAACTACCACCACGTCCACTTTCATGACTACAATCACAACCTACTCACCGACTGTGACTCTGACATCAACAACAAGGATTGTGACAACGATTATTCCTCTACGCATGCTTTATCCGTACTTGACGACCTCCGCCACAGATGGATCAGGGTCCGGAGATCGACTAGCTCGGCCTTTGTTTGTCGGCGTAGAATTCATGAAGACTTTCGACACGTTCTATTCCACCTTCAGCCCGACTGCCGTGTCGGTCGTTGTTTCATCACAACCAATAGTGGCTGCCGTGCGTTTGTTCCTGTACCCATTACAAGGCATCTTTTGGGCCATCCAAGCCATTTTCCATGCATTTGGTGTACCTGTTGAAGCAGGAATGATCGTCGGAGAATTGGTCAGTAGCGCTCTCTTTGGAAACATTTGCATCACCCCCGTGGCATTGGGAATTCACTACTTGTTCAGGAAGAAGGGCAACCTCAAGAGACCTATTAAAGGCTCTTCGACTGAACCGAACAAGGACAGTTCCAATCGACAGCCTGCAGGTATGTCACAATGAAGAAATCACTAGTTGCCATAGCGTTAGCCGGAGTCTTCATCTTACTTGTAGTTGACAATCCTTTCTATGCCGAAACTAGTCCTGTCAACGAACACACCTTTGCGGGAGCAGATGTGATCAGTCATGACAGTGCTCTCACTACAGTGACAACCGAAACACAAACATTCACCAGCATTTACAGTTACACCATCACTTCGACATCAACAACGGATACCACCACGACGACGACAATTACGACAGCAACACAAACCATAGTAACAGTTTCTACACTTACGACAAGCACGACGACTACTACGACCTTATCGTTTTGGCTCACTCAAACTAGTACTTCCACAGTTTCAAGAACAAGCACCAGTTTGGCCTTTCTAACATCTTTGGCAGCCGTCACGCTTACTAATACCTCGACTTCACTCTACCCTGTTGTCGTCACGTCAATTAGTGCGGCCTACAGGAACACCACAATTTTCTCGCCTACTGTAGCAGTAACATCCACCGAGACATCGGTGATTCCAACAACATCAACGGTAACAACGGTACAAGTCACTACTATGACCACAACAACTACTTTGGTCATCACTCGACCCTGCGCCATTGCATCTGCCGCATATGGTTCTGAGCTAGCATCTCAGGTTCAGATCCTTCGAGAATTCAGGGACTGGACAGTCATGTCCACGTTCGTTGGCGCCCAATTCATGCGCATCTTCAACAATTTCTACTACTCATTCAGCCCCACTGTAGCCCACGCAACGCTGGCAAATCCAATGATAGGATTTCTAGTTCGAGCGTTGATCTCTCCTTTGATCGCAACCCTTCGCGTTTCATCATGTGTGCCCCCCCTATTACCGACGAACTCCGAACTGACAACCCTGCTAGGTGGTATCCTCACAAGCTTCTTGATCGGACTCATCTATGTAACACCATTTATCTTTCTCAGGATCATGAGAAGGGAGACGAACCGTATGAGATCGACGAAATGGCCGCGCTTATGGAGAACAATAGCTAGAAATGAGCATCGAAGCAAGAATCAAATAAGGCCAATGCCAAACAACATTCGGGAATGAAGACGCC
>CAZZFQ010000017.1:0-24518 GCA_964653695.1 uncultured Candidatus Bathyarchaeia archaeon
AGCTTCAGGCTCTTACCTATTGCCTGAGCCAAGTCGTCGCACTTCCTTGCTTCCCCATGGCCGACCAAAACTCGAGAAGGTTTGGGGGTCATTCTCTGAGCGAAGTTTAGAAGTTGGCGACGATCGGAGTGACCTGAGAAACCCTCCACCGATTCAATCCTTGCATTCAATTTGACTACCTCCATCCTTCCGTTCTGATTCATAAGGGAAATGTCCCTCAACCCGCCTCTAATCCTATTTCCCAATGTCCCCTCTATCTGATAGCTGACGAAGACAATTGCGTTTCTCTCATCCGATGCTAGTTGCTTAAAGTAATCTATTGCAGGACCACCTTCAAGCATTCCAGAGGTTGCAAGAATTATGCAAGGTCCGCCCTCGACTATTTCTCCACGAGTACTAGGATTTGTCACTGTGACAAAGTAGTCTGACTGGAATGGATTGACATCGTGATGGAGGATCTGATCTCTGATCTCTCTGGCAAGGTACTCCGGATAGGCTGTATGAATCGCGGTCGCCTCGGAAATCATTCCTTCAATATATATCGGAAGTTCCTTGAGTCGCCCAGACTTCATGTAGTTGTCGAGAACAAGCATTATTTCCTGTGCTCGTCCAACTGCTGGAACAGGAAGCAGAGCTTTCCCTCCCTTCTCAACTGTCTCGTTGATGATCTGCACAAGCTTTTCCTCCACCCCTTCGCGTTCCGACATGATGTCTTCAGGTGCACCGTATGTGCTTTCGGTGATCAGAGTCTCAGCTCTCGGAAAAGCTGAGGACGCAGATTCCAGTAGCATCGTCTTTCCGAACTTGTAGTCGCCTGTGTACACGATGTTATGGAGACCTTCCCCTATGTGTAGGTGGACTATGGATGAACCGAGAATGTGTCCTGCGTTGTGAAAGGTGAGTTTGATATCAGGAGCAACATCAGTAACAACTCCATACTTCAGAAGAACTGTGTGCATGACTAGTTCTCGCACATCTTTCTGGTCGAACGGCGCAAATGCTCCTTCCCTGCTCGCAACATCCAAGTAGTCAAGCTGGAGTAGAGTCATCATTGTGGCAGTAGGCTCTGAGCAGTAGATAGGACCGTCATAACCATATTTGCAGAGGAACGGGGTCAAACCACAATGGTCCAGGTGGGCGTGAGAGATGACTACTGCGTCGAGTCTGTCCAAGTCAAACTCTTCAACATCGATACGTGGAAATGACTGAGCCGGCCTTTGGGCGCCGGGATTGATTCCACAGTCCAGCAGAACGGAACTCTCGTTGGCCTGGATAAGGATGGCGGATCTACCTACCTCTCTGAAGCCGCCAAGCGTAGTCATCCTTACGTTGCTCGCAGGTGCCAGTGTCGGCCTGAATACTCTCTCTCCGACATCGCGCAAAATTCTACTTCTGTCTTCACTTTCGGAGTGAAGAATGTGTCTCATACTGGCGATTATCTTAGATGGTAGCGGGGGAGCACGAAGCACTCTTGGCCGCCAACTGGTTGCCCTGACTATTGATTGCAGGGTTGCGCCGTCCTTACCAATGGCGAGGCCAGGTTTCTTGGCTTCAACCACGACCTCTCCGAGGCTAGGATCAAAAGTGACGTTTGTTACGTCAGCTTCGGTGGGAATTATCTCCTTTATCTTCTTCTCTGCTTCTTGCTCTGGAACTCTAATAGAGGGGTCAGACCGAATCACGATTCTTTTGTGAAGCAGGTTGACGATGTCCGTGACTACGTAGCTCTGCTCTTGAAGAAGAACGACGTTCTTGACGTAGATCGCGAGCCTTGGACCCTCGAACTCAATCCTGGTTATCTCCGCTTCCCGCGGCATATGCTCAAGAATAGTCTGCCTGATTCTCACGTGAGTATTCTCAGTGGCCTTTGACAATGCACTTACTCCTGCGACAGTGAAACGGCGATAGGGTCTTCATGCGTTTGCGAGAACAGCCTTTTTCTCATCTTCCCGCAGTTCTCTGTAGCCTTCTCGAGTGACTATGGCGACATCAAAGCTGTCGCCGCTAGCAGAATCTCGCTTCATAGCTGAATCTATGGCTCTGATTATTATGGGCAGAGCCTCTTTCTCACTCATTCCCTCCTTGAATTGACTCTCAAGAACTCCGTACGCCACTGGGGATCCGGACCCGGTTGACACACATTTCTCCTCTGTAAGACTGCCAAGGGGATCGACGGCGAATATGTACGCGCCCGTGTCATCAACTCCCCCTACTATTGCTTGGAGAAGGAGGGGCGCAATTCTCGATGAGAATAGCAGGTTTGCCAAGAGTCTGGCTGCAGCCTTCACAGGTATGGGTCTGCCGTTCTCGTACTTGAACAAGCTTGCATTAGCCTTGAGAATCTCGACAACAGCTTGTGCGTCTCCCACCGCTCCTGCAATCGTCATAGCCAAGTGATCGTCCACCTTCAGAACCTTCTTCGCGCGTTTGTGAGCGACAAAGTAACCCATCGTGGCCCGTGTATCTGTCGCGAAGATGATTCCGTCTCGACAAACCACACCTATCGTAGTCGTTCCCTTCAGCACGTATTTCGGTATCTTGTCCAATTCCGGGACCTTCATTGCGAAACCCTCGAAAAGCCTTGACGGAAATCTCAACAAGCGCATGCGAGAATCTAAGCGCTTTCGAAGACTAACGTCATCTTCCTCAATTTTAAGGTTTCTGTTCGAATGATCCCCGATCAACCAATGACATGGAAAGAATGAGCATCGAAAATCCCAACCGACAAGATCATCCTCACTTGGGCTTCACAGGGACTTCAACTGCCTTCTCTTGCGATGGCTTCTCTGCAGCAACAGGTTCTTTCCGCTTGATCACTTCAACAAACGACACCTGTTGAATCTCTGGATAATACTTCAAGATGTCTGCTCCGACTGCCTGCTTCAACACCTGAAGCCCCTCAAGAAAGAATCCTTCTTCTGGAATCTCCACCGTCAGATTCCCTTCGACCAGTCTTGTGGTGAACTTCTCTACTTCCAGACCGATGATTCTGCGGTGTAGGATCGCTCTGACCTTTTCCTCAAACGACTCCAAGACCTTCTCGACCTTGACGTCATAGAGCAGTGTCTTCCCTGAAAGCTGATGATTGTAGTCCAACTGAACACGCCCTGCTCCGACAGCCCTTATGACCGCAGATTTCCCATCAAGGTGAACCGTCATTCCTGGCAACGGGGTAATGCCCTCAGCACGAAATCGTCTCAGCGGCACGAGTCTCATCTTAGAAGGATCTCGAAGGCCATAGCCCTTCTCAGGAGGAACTTCAAAAGCAGCTGCTTGTCCAACCTCCATGCCAGCGAAACTCTCATCGAGTCCCTTTGGAACCCACCCTTCACCCACAACGATAAACATAGGCTCGTATGTGGCGCCTTCTTTGTGTAGCCCCGAGTCCCTTGCGATCTTCTCTAGAGTAGTCTCAACGACATCCCCGCTTTCTTTGACCTTGCAAGTCAAGTTCGTAAGAATGAAGTCGCCATTCTTGATGGCCATATCATAGGACCTTCTGATGCAAAGTGAATCGCTTAGGTTGTTGGCCCAGCCTTATATACTCTTTCGAGTTGGGAACAATTCTCGCTGATGCATGCTAGAACTCTCGAAGCTCTATCTTCACTGGCCTGTCAAGTGAAATCGAAGCATAATGGCCGTGTGCGGCCGGGCCGACATTCACTACTGGTACCTGCTCTATCGAATCGACACCTTGCGCTTCATGTATGTGTCCGCATATCACTAACAGGGGCTTTCTCTCTTCGATGAATCTACGCACCGCCTCACTGCCAACATGTCTTATCCCACCTGCCAGATCGAGCTTGGTATTCTTCGGAGGACAGTGAGAGACAAGAACCACGTTCTGACAGAAATTGGACTGAACTGCCTGAGCCAGTTCTCTGCTGGCCTCGGCCTCTCCAAACTCGAACGGAGTCATGAATGGACTTCTCACCGCTCCACCTAGGCCTACGAACACTGTCCCATCGTGAACTGCCCTCTTCGCATGTATGCAAACGATGCGCTCAGTATCCCTCCAATTGGCAAGGGCTGGGTCATCCATATTTCCCGGAACAAACAGGACCTTCTGAACTGACTTAGAAAGGTCCTCAAGGGCATGCTCAGCGAGCCGTATGTTCCGATTAGCTAAGTCACCTGCGATCACAACTAAACTTGGTTGCTCAACCGAAATCAGGTCGGATGCCCGTTTCACTGACTCAGTGTTGCCATGGAAATCGGCGAACCCGAAGATCTTCACTATTGCACGACTCCTGGCGCATCGTCAAAAACATTGACATCCAGTCAAGACATTGAAGGTTTTGTAATTTCTTAGAAACACTATCGTCACACCTTTAAATACTCGCGCCACGAGTCTTGGAGCCGGTTTGAATGTGCCTAGCTGTTCCAGCTCAGATCCTTGAGATCACAGGCGACAAGGCAATCGCAGATTTCGGTGGAGTCAGGCGCGAGATCATGATCAATCTATTGGAAAAGGCTAAGGTCGGTGACTACGTGATTGTCCACACTGGCTTCGCCATCGAAACCCTGGATGAACAAGAGGCTCTTGAAACTCTAAGACTCTGGAAGGAGATCCTCGGGAAGAGCTAGCTACTTCGCGAGGACAGGCAATGATAACTAGGAGGCTACGTATTTGCGGAGAGTTGCTGGCTGCCATGATACTTGTCATTGTCTTCTTCTACGTTCTCAAGTATCCACTTGAAACAACGTTCGGAGAACGCTTCGTTAGAGATCAGATCCCCCTCATATTCCCTTTCTATGTCATACAGAGCTTCAAGCCGATTACCCTTCTAGTAATCTTCGGATTTGCTCTATGGACAATTGTGATGGAGAACGAGAAGGTCAACCTATGGATGTCGAAACCTCTGACGAAGATTTTCTTGGTGACCTGCGCCTTCATCGCAACGTATGAAAGCATATGGAACTTTCTGGCATGGTTTACTGCGTGGGTACTGCAGGGTGGGTCAATCGATCTACTCGCAAACACAACACACGAGCATGTGGGAATCCCGGTCAACTTCAACTTCGCAACAAAGATATGGTTTCTCACAGCTGCATGTTTTCTGTATTCATTGTGGAGAACAAGTACGTCCAAGTAGTGTGGTTGCTCGTCTTAACTAGACTCGTCTGGAGGGCAGCTTATCTTGGCTCTTCAACGTTCTCATTGAAATGTAGCATGCACCCTCTCTACTCACGGCACACGGACCAACAGGGTGGGCAGGGGTGCACTCCTTGTTGAATAGTGGGCATTTATGTGGGTAGATCAGGCCACGAAGAACTTCGCCACACCTGCATCCTTCCGGAACTTCATACGCTCTTCGACGCCTTAGACCGAACTTCTCGAAGGCATCGTACTGAGACAACTCGTCTCTCAAACCGAAGGCAGACCGTTCGATCGTACCGATCCCACGCCACTCCGAGTCACATATGCTGAACGCTTTGGCCATGGCTTCCTTCGCTTTGACGTTTCCTGAAGACCTCACTGACCTAGTATACTCATTCTGAACCTGTGCTCGGCCGTCGTTGACCTGTTCTACGATCATGGCCACGGCAATGAGGACATCTATGGGTTCGAATCCTGCTATGACTTGAGGGATCTTGAATTTCTCGGAGATGACACGATAGGCATCGCTGCCAATTATCGTTGAGACGTGACCTGGACAGATGAAGCCGTTGATCCTGATTTCCCCCATCTTAAGAAGATGCTCCATCGTAGGGGGAATGAGGCGGTGACTGCACACGATGCTGAAATTGTCAGGGCAACCTGTGAGGAGTTCTGCCGCGGTCGTTGGCGCTGTCGTCTCGAATCCTATGGCAAAATGGATGTATTCATTGCTCGGGTTTCTTTTCGCCAGAGATACCGTATCGTGTATGCTGTACACAACTTGTACATTTCCTCCTTGCGCCCTGATCTCAGCCAAAGAGCGGAGACCACTGGGAACTCTTAGCATATCGCCGAAGGTCGTCACAATTGTATGAGGGTGCTGCGAGAGTTCAACAGCAGCATCGATCTCATCTGGGCTGGTTACGCACACCGGGCAACCTGGGCCGGATCGCACCTCAACGTTTGGCGGAAAAAGGCTTCTGAGTCCATGCTCTACGATAGTGGCCTCATGATTCGGCTGGCTGAGAACCGTAGTTCTCAGTCACGTGCCGCATACATGCATTATGAGGTATTTTCTGTCCCTCGCTGATTCAAGTATGTGCTTTGACAGTTTGGTTGCGAGGGACCGATCTCTATAGCCGGATGTGATCAAGTTTTTCCCATCATCTGCGAGAACCTCAAGAAGATAAATATTCGCTGAAGTTTGACAATCTGGACACTCAGACCGGATTGAGATATCATAGCTCAGGTTTCATCCGATAGATCAAACGCCCAGTTCGGCCCTATAGGCGCCTCCTTGTAAGCTCGTGTCTAGAGGGAGGATAGGGCCTCTTCAAGCGCATTCAGCATCAGATCGATGTCATCCATCTCAATATACCCCATGTTGCCGATTCTGAAGGTCTTCTTCTTGATCGCACCATATCCCTTAGCAAGTTCAAACCCCCTCTCGCGCATCTTCTCATAGATGACAGATCCGTCGACGCCTTCAGGTGCGTTGATGCAGTTCACAGTCGGGCTTTCGTAACCGCGCCTCGGGAAGGTTGAAAGACCCAGTTTATCAATACTCTGCCTGATTCGCAGGTTCCGCTCTTTGTAGAGATCGAAATACCATTTTTTGCCTCCACGCTTCTCTATCATCTTCAGAGCAGCGTTCAGTCCTGCGATCTGAGGTATGGCAGGAGTCACTGGGGTCCCAACGCCCTGCTTCTGGTCTTCCTCCCAGATTTTGAAGTCGAAGTACCAGCCCTTGTTGACTGCTGTCTCTGAAACCTTCAAAGCTTTCTCGCTTACGCTTCCTATGCCTAGGCCGGGGGGGACACCGAAGCACTTCTGCGAGCTTGAGAAGCAGACATCGATGTTCCATTCGTCAACTTTGATCTCTGTGCCGCCCATGGAGCTGACTGCGTCGACAAAGACCAACTTGTCATGATTCTTAGCGATTGCAACTAGCTCCTTCAACGAGTTGATTAGACCGACGCTCGTCTCGTTATGAGTAATGGCCACGGCCTCCGCTTCAGAATGCTTCTTCAGAGCGTCATCAAGGTTGTCAGGCAGAGTTGGTTCCCCAAGTGGCGGCTCCAGCTTCACAACAGTTTTGCCATTGGCTACGCCCACATCACTGAAGCGCTCTCCAAAGCTACCATTGATGCAGCAAACCATACTTTTCCGAACGCAGTTTCTAACGGATGCTTCCATGAATCCTGAGCCTGTGCTTGAGAATAGGAAGACTTGATTTTGCGTCTCAAGAAAAGTCTGCAACAATCCAACGGTCTCGTAGTGTAGGGAGAAATATTCATCGCTTCTGTGACTGTACATTTGTTGTCCCATTGCCTCAAGGACTTCAGGATAGCAGGCAACTGGGCCGACTGTGAACAGCTTCAAGTTGGTTCACTCTGATTCATCACGCGTAATTCTGCAGATAAAAGGTTTGACGGAACGAACAGTAGTTGTCTACCTATGAGCTATGTGAGAGATACTACCGAATCTACATGAGCTGAATGACGAGAACGTTAGGCGTTGCCAACAGAAGCTAAGTTGGACTCTTTCACAGCGCTTCATTGAGCCAGGCTACCCAAGCGCACTTCTCTTTTAATCTCCTAGATTCGAATCTGACCGAGATCTCTATTAGTCCTCTCATCGGTCTTTCTCATGGAAGTGCAATGAAGGTCATTGGCCTTCTTTCCGATTTCGGGCTTCAAGACTCATATGTAGCCGAGATGAAAGCAGTGATACTGTCTGCATGCCCTGAGGCAAGATTGCTGGATATAAGTCACGAAATCCGAAAGTTCGATGTCCGGATGGGTGCATTTGTATTGGCTTCAGCAGCACGATCATTTCCTGAGGGATCGATCTACCTTGCAGTCGTCGACCCGGGAGTTGGGTCGAAGCGTAGGCCCCTGATTGCTCAGTCAAACAGATCACTCTATGTCGGGCCGGACAACGGATTGTTGATGCTGTCTGCGGTAAGAGAAGGATTACGAAGTGTTTACTGCATCAAGGATCAGGAGTATCTCAGGGATGCCGCATCGGCAACTTTTCATGGTAGAGATGTCTTTGCCCGTGTTGCCGGAGACTTAGCGAACGAAGTCCCTCCACTTGAGATTGGATTCGAAGTCGAGAACTACGTGAAGCCAGAGTTCAGCCGACCTATCGTCAACGAGAATTCCATAGGATGCGAGGTTCTCCATGTCGACGACTTCGGCAATATTGTGACAAATGTTGATGTATTCAGTATCAAGAAAAGCAATCTCATTCCTAAAAGGACCATGGTCCTCACACAAGGACGAAAACGGCTAAGACTTGGATTCGTCCGAACCTACAATGAGATTCCTGAAGGTGCTCTCGGATGCTTAGTTGGAAGCCACGGTTTTCTGGAGATAGCGATGAGAATGAGAGATGCTTCGAAGGCGGCCCGTGTCAAGCCCGGCTCTAAATTGAAAATCGTCGTGTCAAATCCTGTCTGAACCGCTGAGATACTGTAATCTCTGCTCTCCTTTGATCTGCCTAATGAAAAGGGCAACCGATTGTGGGACTAGGGACGGCCAGTCCTCGTTCCTGAGCATGCGTTTGCGTATCTCAGTCGCAGAGTATATTTCACGATTGAAGAATGGTATTGGCCCTACCTTGAACCCTGCCTCCTGGAAAAGGGTCACAGTCAGGGGCTCGTTCGAAAAGACAATCTGAAACAGGGGCGTAAGAGAGGTCAAATGAGCCACCCAGAGTTTGTGGACGTTGATGTCAGGAATTGGAACTAGGAGGTACTTGCTGGAGGAGATTCGGGCTTCTTCCAACGCAAGCCTTGACATGGTCATCCGTTCTCCAGCGGTGAATGGATTTTCTAATGTGTGGCTATATTGTGCGCTTCCGACGGCTATGATCACCACATCAACTTTCTTGAGGATATGTCTGATGGCTTCTAGGTGACCGAGATGAAAGGGCTGGAACCTGCCGACGTATAGCCCCGTCTCAGCCATATTCCTTTGCCCCGAAGTCCTTAGAGGGCTGCAACTATGCTTTTAGGTTTCCTTTCAATCTTCAATTGTCGGCCAACGCGAGGAAAACGAATGTTGAAGTTGATGGGCATCTTGAGGCTCATTCGACCTGTCAATGCCGTGATAGCCTTCCTCGCGGTCATGGCTGGTGCGGCAACGGTTAGTAGGATGTTTCTAAGTCAGCAGATGGTTCTTGGCGCCATCTCCGCATCTCTTATCCTGATGAGCGGAAACGCAGTGAACGATGTCTTTGACATCGAGGCCGACAAAGTGAACAAGCCTGGGCGTCCGCTTCCTCGAGGGGACCTCTCACCAAAGCAAGCTGTTGCCGTATCCTTGATCCTGGCAGGTTTGGCTCTCACTATTGCGATCTCCATAAACTTGTGGTGTTTTCTTGTGGCCCTATTCTACGCGGCGATATTCTTCGCCTATGCTGCTTGGCTGAAGCCGACTGGGTTGACAGGTAATGTCGTAGTAAGCTCTGGGACTGGAATGAGCTTCATTTTCGGAGGCTTCACTATTGACTGGTTTCTCCCTCTCACCGCGATCTTCGCCATCTGCGCTTTCATATTGAACCTGGGAAGAGAAATTGTGAAGGGCGCGGAAGATCTAGAGGGAGATAGAGTGAGGAATTGCAGAACCATCGCCATGAAGTATGGGCCCCGCTTTGCCGGCTCGGTGGTCGCGGCATTATACGTTGCTTTGCTCCCTCTGAGCGTAGCGCCCTTTCTCCTGGGCTACACGGGGCTCGCCTATCTAGCCTCAATCTGCGCCGCAGACATTGTCATTCTTGCGGCCATTCGAGAATGCACTCTGCTGCATCCCAAGAACGCTTCAAGGGTTAGCAGGTTCATCAAGGTCTCAATGGTGCTTGGAACAACTGCCTTCTTCATAGGAGCTATTACGCGATAGGGCCCTACTCGTAATCAAGAGTCTGCTTGTACGTGTCGATGTCAGAATAGACTATGTTTCCAACTATTATCGTCGCGTATCTGGCCATCTCTCTCGCCTTCTCTTTGCTGTCAATTCCTCCGCCATAGAATAGATGGGCCTCAGAGAGGTTTCGCCCAACAGCCTCCACAAGTTTCGGGTTTCCATAGGTTCCGCTATACTCAAGGTATACTATGGGGAAGTGCATGTACCGGTCAGCGCAAACTGCGTAGGCAACTGCTTCGTCTATCGATAGATTCGTCTTCGCCTTCGTAGTGATGCCTACAGATGATTTGGGGTTCAGGACGATGTACGCTTCGCCTTGGATCTTTTTCCACGGAAGAGAGCCATATTTCGACATCAGATCTCGAATCCACTCCGCGTGGAGGCCGATCATCCATCTGGGGTCGACGCTATTGATTATTGAAGGGATGAATAGATAATCTACGTCTTCAAAGACAACATTTGCTGGATCCGATGGTTCTTGAACCTTCACAGTATCATAAGGTCCAAGGCGTTTGAGAAGGTCTGTCACCTTTTCCCGAGTGACATCTAAAGTTCCACCGATAAGAAGCGCATCTGTTCCACTCGTAGCCACAATCTTCAGATCCTTGTCTGATATCTTCTTGGCAGGATCAAGCTTGGTTATGTGCCTCCACTTACTCCACAAATATCTTACCTACCAAGTTCGCCACGAACAGCTTGTATGCTCCCTACATGTCTTCTGAGTCTGACACTACCTCTGCGCGTCTTGGTATGTTTTAAGGGTTCGTAGACCACAAGTTCCGTTTGGTCGAGACAGCTCCTAGGAGAGGCTTCATGATCGAAGTTGACGGCTCGATGCTGGAGGGAGGGGGCCAGTTACTGCGAGTTTCGGTTGCACTTTCCGCAGTCACAGGGACCCCGATCAAGGTATTCAACATCCGGGCGAAACGTTCGAATCCAGGTCTTCGGCCCCAGCATCTAAAGGCTGTTGAGGCAGTTGCCAGGCTAGTAGGCGGCGAGACACGCGGACTCGATGTGGGTTCAAAGGAGATCGAATTCGTTCCAAGCCGTACGGAAGCAAAAGATCTTGATATAGATGTGGGAACCGCAGGGTCAGTGGGTTTGGTTCTTCAGGCGATGATGCCTGCAATGGCGTTTGCACCAGGACCCATGAAGGTTGTGATCAAGGGCGGAACAAATAATCCCATGGCTCCGCCTGTAGACTTCTTGGAGAGAGTTCTCTTTCCCACGCTAAGTAAGTTTGGCGTGTCCGCCTTCTTGGAGCTTGTTAGGCGCGGGTTCTACCCGCGTGGGCAAGGAATCGTCAAAGTAAGGATAGACCCAGGGGCAAGCATACGCTCTCTCGCGGTTACGGAGTTTGGAGAACTTAGAGGCATATCGGGGTTAGCGTACAGCTCAAGGCTTCCCGGCCATGTTGTGAACAGAATGGTATCTGCGTCCAAGCATGTGCTTCGCGAAGCTGGATACTCCGACGTTCTAATCGATCAAGAAATACTGCAACAAGGTGATTCGCGATGCGCGGTTGATCCGGGGTGCGGAATCATCCTCGTGGCGGAGCTTTCATCTGGAGGCGTCATCTCAGGCGACGCACTTGGAGTGCGTGGCAAGCCTGCCGAGGAGGTTGGCACAGATGCTGCCCGCGGACTAATTGAGCAAATCGAGCGCCGTGCCCCAATAGACAAACACCTAGGAGATCAGTTGGCTATCTGGATGGGGCTGGCAGAAGGCACTTCCAAGATAAGGGTCTCTGAACTCACCTTGCACATGCTGACATGTATCGAGGTAATTCGAAACATCGCCGGGGCCCGGTTTACATTTGACGGAGGCAAGGGCAGGCCTGCAACGATTACCTGTCAAGGTATTGGTCTCCGGAATAGGGCCATTAGAGGAAACTAAGACGCACCCCCTCTCTTCTGCCACAATAGCTCCTCGGATCTGACATTCTTGACCATGATAACCCTGTGAAAGGGAATCGTTGTTTCATCGCCTGTGTCATCCACATAGGTGAACGATGAGATTCCAACGTGTCCAATCTTCGTCAAGGGTATAGTCCTGGTGTCTCCAACACTCCCTCGATGAATGAACGTAAGTACATAATCATCTGATCTCTCGCGCTTGTCCCAGAAGATCTTGTTTAGAATACTCCTCAGAGGATGCAACGGCTTCTGCCAACAGACTTGTTCTTCAGCCTAGAACAAGATAAGATCTATGCCTGTGCCGATAACTCAGCTACGCATTTATCTCGTACGAAGCAGGATCAGAACAGCTGACGAATTCCGATGGAGACCGGAAGATGGGCACCATGAAGAACCCGGCATACAACAGAGTAGTCGCAATTGCGGAAGACATCAAGGCTATGAGAATAAGAGGCGCAGGCGAGATAGCGAGGTCAGCTGTAGAGGCACTGCTGATTACGGCCCAGGACTCAACGGCGAGCACTCCAAGAGAACTGGTCGAAGAGATAGAGGCGGCTGCAAGATTGATGGTGAGGACTAGACCCACAGCGGTCTCCCTGCCAAACGGTATCCGTTATGTCATTCATAGAGTCCGGGAGGGAGAACATTCTGGAGCTGGTATAGAGCCCCTCAAACAAGTCGCTGTCAAAGCGTGTCGCGAATTCATTGAGAACTCAAGGACAGCGATCGAAAGAATCGGCGAGATCGGCGCGAGAAGGATTCGGGACGGAGATATTCTGATGACACATTGCCACAGCTCAGCTGTTCTTAAAGTGATCGAGACGGCGTGGAGGCAGGGAAAGAGAATCAAGGTCTACGCAACCGAAACAAGGCCTAGGTTTCAGGGAAGAATCACAGCGGAGAAGCTTGCCCAAGGGGGGATCCCAGTCACCCTGATCGCCGACGCGGCTGTCAGGTACTTCATGAACGAGGTTGATCGCGTGATCGTAGGCGCCGACGCGGTAAGTGCAAACGGCGCTGTCGTGAACAAGATAGGAACAAGTCTCATAGCCCTAGCGGCCAGGGAGTCCAGGACACTTTTCTTCGTAGCAGCGGAGACCTACAAGTTTAGCCCAGAGACAATGTTTGGAGAACTGGTCAAGATCGAAGAGCGGGACTTCTCCGAGCTGATTTCGCCTTCTGAGTTGAAGTATCAGAATATCTCGGTAGCAAATCCGTCATTCGACGTGACTCCGCCAGAGTACATCGACCTGATAATAACTGAAAGGGGGATAATACCGCCCCAAGGCGCTATCTTCCTTCTTCAAGAAATCTTCGGGGTGACGACCCCTGAAGAACTTGAAGAGTTTCAGACCTATGAGTTGCGGGAGGAGGAATAAGTCTGACGCTCAGAGGAAGCATCTTCTTTGCTAGGCCTGAGGAGATAGATCCGGAGAGATACGTCATTGCTGACTACTATGTAGAAAGCCCTCTCACAGTTGCAAAGGCCGGTGAGCAAATAGCGACAGAGGAATCCATTGGAACTTGGACTAAGCTTACCACAACGACTGAGCGAATCCAGAGGCACCTTGCTGCGAAGGTCTTTAAGTGGAAAGGTAAGGCGAGAGGATTTGTGACCGTGGCTTTTCCGGACGAACTTTTTGATGCCGAAAGCGGGGGCATACCGAACATCTTGAGCATCGTTGCGGGAAATCTGTTTGGCCTGTCGAGCCTAAAGAATGTGCGGTTGCTAGACGTGGAGTTACCGAAAAGCGTGGTTCAGTTCTTCCCTGGGCCGAAGTTCGGCATCAGAGAATTGAGAAAGATTGCTGGAACCTTGGAGAATGGAAGGCCTCACCTCGGAACCATAGTCAAGCCAAAGGTGGGGTTGACTCCAGATGAAACGGCGAGGGTAGCGTATGAAGCAGCGATAGGAGGAGTTGACTTCATCAAGGACGATGAGACACTTGGAAACCAGAAATTCTGTCCTCTTGAGGATCGTGTGGCAAAAGTGATGGAGGCGCTCGACAAGGCGAAATCAGAGACCGGGAGGCATGTCTTCTATGCTGTCAATGTTACTGGAAAATATGATAGCTTGATGAAGATGGTTGAGGTTGCGATCAGACACGGCGCCAACATGATTATGATCGACGTACTGACGACAGGATTCTCTGCGGTCCAGAGGATAGCTCAAGACCCTTCTATCAAGGTTCCCCTTCACATTCACAGAACCATGCACGCCGCCATGACAAGAAATCCCAGACACGGGGTACACACATTGGTGATAACGAAGCTGATGCGGCTTGCAGGGGCGGATCAGGCACACACGGGCGCTGCGGCCGGTAAGATGGAAAAGGCCGTCAAGGAACAGAGGAAGGTCGCCCAAGCCGCTCGGGATGATTGGCATGGATTGAAAACCACCTTCCCAGTCGCCTCAGGAGGAATACATCCAGGGATCGTTGCCGCCAACTTTGAGGCCCTGGGAAACGATCTAGTAATCAATGCAGGAGGGGGAATACACGGTCACCCTCTTGGAACCAGAGCTGGCGCGACCGCGATGAGACAGGCGATCGACGCTTGGATGGAGAAGATCCCGACAGTCGAGTACGCCAAGACTCATGACGACTTGAAGATAGCACTGAAGCATTGGGGCCGTCGATACTTGAGGGAAGACTGACCGCACTAAGTATAAATTGCCCATCGTTGTAGACGTGTTCCGGCTGGTGTTGTCATGAGTGAAGAGATGCCTTACGTACCCGGCGCAACGACCGTAGGCGTTGTCTGCAAGGATGGAGTTATTCTCGCTTCAGAGAGACGTCTTTCATACGGTTACTTCGTGATGAGCAAGACCGTAAAGAAGATCTTCAAGGTGACTGACAGGATCGGCGCAGCCTGCGCCGGACTCGTCTCTGACATGCAGATGCTCGCCAAAGAGCTGGAAGCCTATATAATGCTGTATTCGTACGAAAGAGATCGCTCCGCATCTGTGAAGACTGCCGCAAAGGTGTTGGGCAATCTCCTCTTCGAGAGGCGAATGTTTCCACTTCTAACGCAGACCATCGTAGGAGGAATCGACGAGGGAGGACCGAGCCTCTATGTCCTTGACCCTATTGGATCAGTGATCCAAGACAAGTATGCGTCCGTGGGAACAGGAGCGGAGATAGCAATGGGCCTGCTTGAATCCGAGTACAAGGAAGATCTAACAGCGGAAGAAGCGAAGAAGCTTGTCATGAAGGCCGTGAAGACAGCAATCGCGAGAGACATCGGCAGCGGAGAAGGATTGGATCTCTTGACGATAACCAAGGATGGCCTGAAAGAAGAGTCTGTGAAGCTCGCGTAAGGCCTGAAGCTGCTCATTGCTTTCCTCTGACAGTGGCCATTAACTTATGCCCGATAATCGCTGGAATTGATGGGGGCTTCTTATGATTGAGCTCAAGCTTTTTGTGCAGCCAAGCTGCCCCAAATGCCCCGCTGCAAAAGCTATTGCTGAGGAGCTGAAGAAGCAAAGAAAAGATGTGGATTTGAGGATTCTTGACATATCCGACCGCGAGAACTATTTCACCGCTCTTATGTTGCAGATCTCTTCGACGCCTGCTTTTGCTGTCGGGGAGAAGACACTCTTTGTGGGAGAGGTCCCAACAATAGAGGAACTCAGTCGAAAACTAGACGAATACTCCACGTAGGGCGACAGAGGACGAAGACCGGGTAGACATCTTGCCGATTCCGGATGAAGTGATCCGCGTATTTCGACGGCAGAAGTATCAGATCGTGGGGAAGCATAGCGCGGTCAAAACGTGCTACTGGACCAGGCAGGCACTTAATACTGTTGAGGAAAGACACTGCTACAAACAAAGGTTCTATGGAGTCCGAAGCCTAAGATGCCTGCAGATGACCCCGAGCCTAGGAAGATGCCTTCAGGCCTGCCTGTTCTGCTGGAGAGCGATGAGCACAGATCTTGGAATTGAGTGGGATCAAACCACCTTCCCGCTCGACGAGGTTGAAGACCCTTCATTCATCGTTGAAGAGTCTATCAAGGCTCAGCGAAGAGCCCTCATCGGCTTCAAAGGTAGCGAAAGGGTTGACAAATCACTCCTGAACCTTGCATTGGATCCAGTCCATGCAGCGATAAGCCTTGAGGGCGAGGTTACCCTCTACCCCAGAATCGGAGACTTGATCGAAGAGTACTTTGCTCATGGATTTGCAACTGTTCTCTTGGTCACGAACGGTTTGCTTCCAGAGGTTCTTTCCAGAATTGAGAGAGAACCGTCTCAGTTGTACGTCAGTGTTTGTGCTCCTGATGAGGAAACCTATCGGTCTGTGTGCCGGCCGCTCGTTCCTGGTGGGTGGACAAAACTAAGCAAAACCCTCGAATGCATAACCAGCTTCTCATGCCCAACCGTCATTAGAATAACTCTGGCAAAAGGAGTCAACCTGAAGAATCCGGAGGGCTATGTCAAGTTGATAGACAGGGCGAACCCTACCTACCTTGAGCCGAAGGCAGCGATGGCCGTAGGCTACTTCACTAGACGCCTTCCTAAAGAGGCCATGCCTTTGCACAAAGACATTCGAGAGTTCGCAGAAAGACTTGCAGGATTGACTAGCTACAAGATCATCGACGAAGCTGAGCCTTCCGGAGTGGTTCTGCTAAGTCGATTGGGAAAAGCAAAGAAGCTGACAGATTTATGAGTTGTAGGGAGACCTTCAGGAGCTTCATAATCTCAGAACCTTTGCTTGCGTTACGTTCTGTTATGCGGCAATCATCTCGTGTAAATCTTAAGTTTTCAAGATATGTAGGCAACTGAGATGACTATCAATGAAGATTGTAGGCATCGTCGGTAGCCCTAGGCTGGGAGGCAATACAGAGACCATTACTCGGATTGCCCTTGAAGAGATACGGAAAGATGGACTCGACACGGAACTTATCAGCCTTGCCGGGAGAAAGATAGAGCCATGCGACGCCTGTGGCAGTTGCCGCACCACGGGCAAATGCCACATCGAAGATGATTTCGAAGCTGTCTACGCCAAGATGAATGGGGCAGATGGCATAATCCTTGCCACGCCTGTCTACTTCGGCGCCGCCACACCTCAGATGACTAGCCTAATCAGCAGGTGCTATGCCTACAGAGGAACAAAACGGCCTTTTGAGAATAAGGTCGGGGGACCGATCGTGGTAGCTAGACGCGCAGGCCACAACTTCACGTTGGCCCAACTAATGTTCTTCTTCTTGATCTCTGGGATGATCGTTCCGGGGTCAACATACTGGAACATTGCCTTCGGCCGTCAGAAAGGAGAAGTTCTCAAGGATGAAGAAGGGGTCAACACAATCAAGCACTTCGCTCAGAAGATCGCGTGGCTCGCCAAGAAGATCAAGTCCTAGATACTTAAACCACGCAGCCTCCGAATCAACCCGTGCAAGTTGGGCACATAGAACAGAAAAGTCTGGTGGCGGATTCATCGCTCATCCGGCTTTCTTCAGTCAGCTTCCCTTGACTAAGCGTGGATCAACAAATTTCCAATCTCTGTCTCTGTTGAGGAAGTCCTTTCGCTCCTTCTCCGTTGTGAGCTTCTCTTGAAACGTACAGTAGTCATCGCCACACGCTGCACATGTGGTGTGAATAACCTTACGATCCAGATCGGCCGTCATCGCCTTCGCTGGATCAACGTAGCAGTACAGACAGCCGATCTTCTGTTCTCCATATTCTTGGAAGACTTTCGCAAGGATGCAATCATAGACTCTTCCATTTTTGCTGCCCCCGTAGACACCATATCTTGGAAGATCAGGTAAGCCCCTCTTGACACGTTCACCAACACGCTTTCCGTAGTCCAAGATAGATTTCACAATCAAGTCCTTTGCTTTTTCCTCGCCGAACTCGTCTACTAGGGTCCTGGAGAAAGACAGATGTAGGAGCGCGAGCCTAGTGACGGCGATTTCAACTTGGTGTCTTGCATCTTCTAGAGATACAACCTTTTCTTTTTGCGTCATCCCATAATTCTCCTCTCTGGTTATCTCTACACCTGAGTCCTACCTTCGCCTATCCAGTGTTCACTTCGGCTTTTGTGTCCAGCCAATTCAGCCCCTCTTTATGACGACATCGTCTAGGCTCATTCTTCCAGATTTGATTGGAGCTTCGTCAGGCCATCCTACAATGATGTGGCATCGACTCACTAACGTTTCAGGGAGCTCGAAGTGCTCTCGAATCTTCTTCTGTGTCTCTATTCCGTGAGTGAGCCAGCACGCTCCAAGGCCTAAGGCATGAGCCATCAGACACATGTGGTCGGCTGCTGTGGCTGCGTCATAGTAGATGTTTTGTGGAACGTATTCGTCAAACCTCAATGCCTTGTAGACGCGCATGTCTTGGCAGATAACGATCATGACGCCGTTTTCTATCGGTATATCGCTCTGAACAAGCTTCCATTCCTCAGGTTTCTGGAGGACAATGAATCTGGTCGAGCCGACATTGCACCCTTGGGGTGCCATCAGTCCGGCCTTGAGGATTTCTCTCACCATGGCCTCTGGAACTGGTTTGTCTGTGAACTGTCTTATTGATCTACGCTCATACAGTAGCTTCTTGACAGTGTCCATCTCCGTATCGGAGAATGATTCTGGTAGTTTGGTATCGAGGTCTACTTTTTTGCCCGAATTGAGCTTGTCTGCCAGTTCGATGTACCTCATGCACCATTGAATGTCAGGAGTATTCGCCGGCATCCTCCGTTCCTTCCATATGTCAAGGAGGAGCTTCGCTTGGTTGCCGAAGTTTGGTGGACTCTTCAACTTTTGGTTCAGAATCCGGTAGATCAAGACTTCGATCGTATGGTGTGTCCGCTCGTGTAAGATAGCTCTCAATGGTGCGGGACCCATGTTCATTAGGTCTTCCTTCGTATACCCATGGATCTTCGGCTCTTCCACGTCTTTCCCTCCTTCTTCTGTCCAATCTGTCTCGTTTGTCCCGTCGCATCCTGATATTTTATACAGGGATTCGAGCCGGGCGTATTACAGGTGTAGTAATAGGGCAAGCGCGTGGCAGGCGTAGGTTTAAACCATAGATGAACGAGCACGGCGGAATTGAACACATAAGCGTGACATGGCCGGGCGGGCGAAGATACTCGCCTCTCGATAGCCGCAGGAGGGCAGGTAGCACATGCCTCAGATTCCAACCTTTCCCAAATTCAGACCCATTGTACTGGAAGACAAGGCGCTCTTGCCAGAATACCTAGAGGCCTTCCAACCACAGATCTCCGAGTACACATTTGCGAATCTCTATGTTTGGAGAAAGTCAGATCGAACCTTGCTTTCGAGGCGAGGTGATGTCGTGCTAGTCAAGGTGCTCAAATGCCCTGACGAGCGTGAGGTTTTGCTGCCGCCCTTGGGATCCAAAGACGTGCCCGGCACTGTTTCAGAGCTTATCGGAGATTTGGGCAAAGGAGAGAGGCTCCCGGCAGTCTATGGGGTATCGAAGGATCAGGCTGAAGCGATGGCCAAGATTGGCTTTTCAGCGAAGTTGGATAGAGATAATTCAGATTACGTGTATCTGGTCAAGGACCTGATCGAGCTTCCCGGTACAAGATTTCACTCGAAGCGCCAAGCCATGAAACGGTGCCTGTCCGAGCACAAATGCGAGTATGTTCCTATCACACCAGATATAGTAGAACTTTGCCTTCAGCTTCAGGAGGAGTGGTGCAACTTAGTGAATTGCAACGAGTCCAAGGGACTGAGAGAGGAAGACCAAGCGATCAAGGAGACCTTTCTCCACTATGGCGATCTGAAGGTCTTTGGGGCGGCTGTGAGCGTGGACGGAGGGATACAAGCTTTCACAGTGGGAGAAAAACTGAACAAGGACACGGCTGTGATACACTTCGAGAAGGCAAACCCCAAGATTCGAGGCCTATATCAGGTGATCAATCAGTGGTTCTGCAAGAACGCTTTTGCTGGTTTCATGTATGTCAATAGGGAGCAGGATCTTGGTGAGCCAGGGATACGACGAGCGAAAGAAGGCTACCACCCTCACCACATGGTAGAGAAATACATCGCGGAACAAGCTTGAATCAGAGACTATGAGACAGAGAAACGACTAGGAGCTCGTCTCTTACCTCTTAGGCAAGGCTTCAGAGAAAACGTTGAGCGTTCAGTGGGTTTCGAGATCAAAGGAAGCTTATGTCTTTCACGCCATCGAGAAAGTTGTTTGGGCTTAGCCGCCATGCCTTGATGTCAAATTCTCCTCTTGCTTGCGCAAGATTTCTGACAAATGCGCCTGCTTCTCGCTTCTTCCACCATTTCTCTCCGAAGTCTTCAGCCAGCCTCTTTCTGATTGCCTCAACTCGAACTGCTGCTATCACGTAGCTTGGAGAGTACATGTCGTAGTTGGGCATTATGTGATGGAGCACCCAGTAGTATCCGGGAACTTCGATGAAGAACCTTTTCGTGAGTTCCTGCCATCTTCTCGCAGCCTGTTCAACGGTGTAATGGTTTCTCCAAAACTCCATCTTCATTACCGAGTTTGCAGCGTAGAACGTTAGAAATGCCAGGTCCATGAAACGCCTCCTATCTAATACGTCCCGGACGGCTTCATCTAGCAACCCGAGATCTTCTCTGAGAAACTCAGGCGTATCCAGCATACTTTCATTCAGCATGCTGAACGTTTCGGCGACGCTTCGTGGAATGATGTATCGCTTCCAAACTGGATCATTGGGATCTCCACTTATGCCATGTATTCCGTGGCCGAATTCATGGAAGACCGATCCAAAGTCTGAGAAGGGCGAAACCTTCCTGTACACGACGCGAACATCGTTTGGAATCTGAATCCCGAAGCAGAACGCGCTCGGACTCTTCTTCTCCCTGTCCTCGTCATCAACTTTGACCTTGCTCGGATTGAATCCCCATCTGACGAGAAAGCTCTGAACCCTCTCAAGAGGAGAGAGCCCTTCGAAATACCTTGAAAGAGGACGAAATATCCTTCCGTTCCACGTGTAGTAATCGTCATAGTACTCGACCTCCTTCTTGCCAAGAACCTCAGGTGCATAGTGTTTAGCAGCTTTCAGAAACGGCTCTCTAGCGCCGTCGCCTAGCCGTGTCAAGAAGTCGCGTAGTTCATCGAAGGTCATTTGCTCGAACTCAAGGTAGCTATCTAAGGGCGTCATACGATATTCTGCGTAGACGTTGCCAGAAACAGCCATACGCTTTTCCACAAGATCTGCGATACTCGGCGCCTTCGAGATGAAGTCGTCGAAAACCTCTTTTCTCTTGTTGAAGTCATCTGTCGCGGAATTGAATTGACGCCAGCTTCCCCAATTCAGCCTTCTGCCTGCCACATCGTACCTATCAGTCGAGATCTTCGCCATCCTCGCTTCCTCAAATTCCAGTTCAACATCCAGTCTCCTTGCAGCTGCAATCGTAGAGATTGACTCTAGGTACATACTTCGAGGCTCAGAGAAATCTCTCAAGAACTCCTGACACACCACAGTCAACTGTTCTGATAGGTGTTTCATCAACTCCTTGTCAAACGGCAGTCCGGCCCTTTGGTTATAGCGTTGCTCTGACAGCTGGATTAGGAGCTTCTCGTAACGAGACATTTGTTCCGTTAGCGACACCATTAGTGGTTCACCGAGGTTAGGTTGTGATTCGATTCCTAAAGCTGTTTTCTTCTTTCGGTTGAACGGAGAAACGACAAAGTAGTGTGGCTATCTGCGGACGAGCTACAGTCTCCGATTCCTTTCCAATGTCCAACATCTTAGCTGGCATTCTTCTACGAGACGCCCGCAGCCAAGAGGTTCCAGTAACGCAGGAAAGGGATGAGGGTGAGAGCCGTCATCGTGGTCGGTGAGAATTGCCATCGATCAATTGACGACCAGTACGCTTCTAGCCATACCAATACGCCGAGTACGTGTAGTTCTAAAGTTAGAATAACGGTTACAAGCGGGATGACAAGCAAGGCGGTTAAGACGCTCACTTGAGGAGGTTGTACATCAGAGAAGCCTTGATGACTGAGGTTTGAGTGACAAGTCCGAGCAGTCTTGACTCCTCGTCCACTACCGGGATTCTCTGAATTCCGGTCTTGATCATCTGCTCCACTATCCAACGCAGTGGGGTCGCTTGGTTAGCCTTGACTAGAGAGCGAGTCATCAGATCAGACACTAGGAGATCTGAGACATCTGAACCCGCGAGGTCAATGTCCCTTTGGGTGACTATTCCAATCAGAACGTGCTTATCGTCTACAACGGGAAGTGCCCCGATGTTGTTCCTAAGCATCATAAGACGGGCGAAAGCGACCTTTCTATCAGCTGAAACCGTATGGACATCCTTAATCATGACATCTCTAGCAAGAATATCGACCATTCCAGATCCCTTCCAGATGACTATCTAGATCCGACTAAAAGAAGTATCCGTCTGAATTGTGAAGTGGGTAGGCTAAGACTTGTGCGCATTCAGGTTATCTCCGTCATTCTATGCCTTCTTAGCACTGGATGACTTGCTAAGGAGCCTTACTTCATCTATGAATCTGTCAATCTCCTCTTCCGTGTTGTAGAAGTGAGGTGAAACCCTTATGCCATTGCCTCTTGCGGAGACAACGATCCCTCTGTGTCTTAGATGCTTCACTTCTTTGCCTGGCTCATTCGTCTTGAAGTTTACGATTCCCGAACGACAAAGCGGTTCTTCTGGTGTCTGAAGTCTCAGTCCAAAGTTCTTGACGGCTGATATCAGCTGGCCAGTAAGCTTTAGGATTCTTTTCTCGATCCTATCGATGCCAAAATCCAGCAGTAGCTTCATCGCCTCTCTTGCGCCTACAAGGCTTATGAAGCTTGGTGAGCCGATTTCGAAGCGGCTTGCGGTTTCTGAGAGATTAAGACTTCGAATGTTCCATGAATCCTCTGTGTTGAAGATTTCCTGCTTTACGCTTGCCCAACCCACAAAGGGAGGCTCGAGTTCCTCTATGAGTTGCTCCTTGACATAGAGGTAACCGGCTCCAGCTGGGCCTAGGAGCCACTTGTAGCATGAAGCAGACAGGAAGTCAACACCGTCTCTCTTGACATCTATTGGTATGGCGCCTGCCGACTGTATTGCGTCAACGATTAGGTAGGATCCGTGTTCATGTGCAATCTCGCTCAGGGCATGCAGGTCGTTACGAAAACCGTTGACGTATTCAACATGACTCAAGGCGAGGGCCACGGTCCTGTCGTCAACTGCCTTCTCAACATCGTCTAGGAGGATCCTACCATCGACGTTCTTCACGTAGTGAACCTTGACACCCATTCCTTTTCGCAGCCAAGGGTAAACTACTGAAGGGTACTCCAAGTCTGTGGTAACAATCTTTGAGCCTTGAGGATAGCGGAGCACATTGGAGGCTATGTTCAGGCCAACAGATGTGTTTTCGATAAAGGCGATTTCCTCAGGTTTTGCTCCAATCATCCTTGCAAAGAGTGGTTTCCCGCCATCATCCGGCTCCGAAGTGGCTCCAAAAGTCGAGAGGCCTTGAACGTATTTGGTAATAGTATCAGCAACTGGCTTCGGAAGTGGAGACTCTGCAGCATGATTCAGGAAAACCTTGGTTCTTGTTATTGGAAACTGTTCACGAATCTTCTCAAGACTGCCCATGTAATCACAAGCCACAGCCCTGTTAGATCGCGACGGATTGATAGCGTTAACTGTCAGTCGGAAAACAAGAATCGATTGAGACAGCCTTGTAAGCTAGCTATTTCAGCTCTGGAACGACCCCTTCACATCGATGAGAAAGAACTTGGCGGGCTGGATCGTCTGGGATGTTGGATCGGACTTCATCTCGGTAAGAGATTGGCACTGGTAAGGTCGAATCGTAGGTGTGTCGTTGGATTATCAGAGGGTCTTTGACAATGTCGGAAACTATTAGCTTAGGCGCTCGCTCTGATTTGATTGTCTCAATAGGTCGCGGGTCTAAGCTTAAAGAGCAAGATCCCGACTAGGTACGCAGGTTTCCTTGAGAACGGTCACGGTTGAGAGGCTTCATCGAGATCGGGGTAGGCCTGGCTCTCCTTGGCACTCTTTAGCGGATATGGTCTCATTCGCCTATCTCGCTAGGATCTCCGGAAAGTATGGAATAGACATGAGTAAGTTTTTCGAATGCATTGGCAATGCGCGGATGCGAGGCGAATCCTCGTTCGACGACGTGCTGATCAAACGACGTCTGGCCGTAGAAGATGGCTATGTCTTCCTAATAACGAAGAATCAGAGAATCATTGCACAACTGAAGCTCACTTGGAAGGTGCTGGAATATCTACCTAAAGCCAATATCGCCGGTTTTCTGATTGAAAACCCCCACGTCGCCGAACAAGCCAAGTTGAGATCCGGCGACCTAAAGATCAAGGATCTAAGCTCTAATGTCAAACGCTTCAATCTAAAGGCGAAGGTTACTGAGAAGTCAATACCTAGGACAGTCTTCTCGAAGTTCGGTGAGGCTCTTCTTCTCTCGACAGCCACGATCAGTGACGGAAGTGGCAAGATTAGATTATCCCTCTGGAATGACCAAATCGACACGGTTTCGGTCGGAGACTTGCTGCATATCGAGAATGCGCAACTGAAGAGATTCCGAGGAGAACTCCAAGTCAGAGTAAGCAAATTCTCTGAAC
>CAZZFQ010000018.1:0-23215 GCA_964653695.1 uncultured Candidatus Bathyarchaeia archaeon
GCTTACGTGTTAGAAAGGCTGACCAACTAAAAGTGGGTGACCTAATACCTGTTTGCAAAACTATCCCGGATCCACCCAAGATAATCAACGAAATCAACTTGATAGAAACACTACAAAGCAAACTTGATCATTCAGAGATTGATGGCTGGAGGATCAAAGGTGAATGCCTCAAATCAGCCATATGGCAGAAGAGAAAACTGTTCTGTCAAATGGGATTACCTCACGAAAATGTCTATTTTTGGTATAAGAATGGCATAATACCTCTCAGACACTTTCGACTGCTCTCCATCCCTGTAGAGAAGCATCGTGAATTGGTTATTGGGAGGGGGAGGATTAAAGGAGGAAGGATAACGTGGATACCATCAATCATCCCAGTAGATCGCGATCTGGGCTTCTTCCTAGGATTATTCATAGCCGACGGAAGCGCTAGTCGTAGTTATCTTCGCTTTGATATAGGCCAAGATGAGTCTGAGTTACTGCGGTATCTGAGAAAAACAGCATGGAAACTATTTCGCCTGAGACCACACATTTACAAAGAAAAAAAAGCCAAGATGTATGTCGCTCAGATTAACTGCATCGCATTGGTGCGAGTTCTCGAACAGGTATTAAACGTAGGTGGATCTGCCGACAGAGGAAAACTCACGGTCCCTACATGCATCTTGAACGCAAACTCTGCAGCAATATCGGGCTTCATTTCAGGCTTGATCGCTGGTGATGGAAGTGTAAGTAAGACGAGAAACTTTGTATCGATATCAACTTCTTCCGAGAGCTTTCTCAAAGACATTAGTTACTTACTTCTCAGAGCTAGACTCCAGCACAGCCTCCACAGATCCCTTCGTAAACCGTCAGATCTATACCGCCTAGACATAGTGGACGCTGCCGGCTTCACCCAGCTGAAACAATTAGGATTTCTAAAGAAAGCACATGAGCAAAGAATAACGGCAATGCTGAGGAAAACATGCGCACAGGAATGTCATCACATTTCCTACGAGCTAGTTCCTGTCATCCACTCCAACATGAGAATGCTTGCCAGAAGACTCAGGACTATTCGCGACCCACGTATCGATATTCTTGAGCGAACTTGTCCAACGCGAGCCTCTCGAATGCTTCGAAAACTACGAGTAAGAAATGCACACAAACTCTATCCGGCAGAGTACGATTTTCTAGAAAAAGTGGCTTCAGCCGATGTAGGTTTTGTTTCGGTTAAAGAGATCAAAGAAATTCGACCCTCATCGAACTTCGTGTACTGCTTCGAACTTGAAGATGCGCTTCCGGGGTTCTTTGCAGGAAATGGCGCCGTATTTACACACAACTCATTTGGTTACCTTGGCTTCAAGAACGCCCGCTTCGGCAGGATCGACGCGCACGTAGCCACGTGCGCCTTCGCTAGGAAGATACTGAAGGAAACGGTTCATCTAGCGGAGTCTCGGGGGTTCAGGCTGATTCATGGCATAGTGGACTCGTTATGGCTGAAGAAGGAAGGCGCAACTGAAGAAGACTATCTGAAGCTTCGAGTCGAAATCGAAGCGACGACAAGGCTTCCCGTATCATTTGAGGGTATCTACCGCTGGATAGTCTTCCTACCCTCTAAGACGCATCAGAGCATACCGGTTCTCAACCGGTACTACGGCACCTTCAGAAACGGGAAGATCAAGGACCGTGGCATCGCCACGAGGAGGCGCGATACGCCACCGGTCATCGACCAGTGCATACGGGAAACGCTCCGCGTCCTAGCTGAAGCAAAGAACGCTGAGGAATTCTATGCAAGGCTGCCATCCGCCTACAAGGTCGTCGAGAGATATATCCACCTCTTAAGGTCTGGAGCCGTACCTCTCGAGGAACTGGCTATTCGAAAACACCTCTCCCAGAACCCAGACGAGTATAGGCATAGAGTACTCCAAGCAGTCGCAGCCCGCCAACTGGCGAAGGAAGGCGTTAAACCAAACGCAGGCGAATCCGTCAGCTACATCATAACCAACAACAGAAGCAAGTTTCCAAGCAGACGCATCCTAGCCATGGAGCTATGCGAATCCTGCCGCAGTTATGATGCCGAAGCCTATGTTGATCTGCTCCTCTCAGCTGTCGAAACCATGCTCATGCCATTTGGATTGGGCCAATCGATCACGTAAGTACCGCTCCCAAACGTAAGTCAGGTGAGCAGTCATGGCTGTTTTACCTTCAGGTTGAAGGCTGAACATCAGGGCTCTGAGACGACGTCCGAAATGTGGAGTCTTAACTTGGCATGTCTGCTACAGCATACGATACGAAAAACCAGAACCTAGCAGCGGCTCCCACGAGAAGCATCTGTCCTGGCCCTGTGATACCTGCAGGAAAACATCAGAGGAGGCGAAATAGGTTCTAGAACTGACTGAGCAGGCGATCCTGCCTAAGCGGCCTCTCCAGCTCACTGAGGACTATGAGTCGGAAGCTTCAACGCTACTTGTAGAAGGCCGAACCGTAACGTTCAGAGCTGGACTTCTGGCACCGTGATCTAACGCCTGACTATGTCAGGGGTCAGAATCCAAGCTACGGACCATTTCTTGTCGCTCTTCGCCAAGGAGACGATTTCACCCGTCCGAAACCGAACGACCTCCATCTCCGGGTTCCCGATCACAATTAGAGATAGGAGTCGGCTCAGATGGGGCAGGTGCCCCACAATCATTACAGGTTCCTTGGCACCCTCGATGACTGATCTTGCAGATTCAGGCGGATCCATAGGTGAGAGACCGCTTGTCTCTTCGACTCCGCCTGCTGGATGCAAATGGTTAGCGAGAATCTCAGCCGTCTGCTTCGCCCTCAACTTGCCTGAGTGAAGTACTCTTTCAACCTTGACTCCCACGCCAGCTGCATGTCGCGCCACCAGCAAAACGTCCTCTCTTCCCCTAGCAGTCAGAGGACGGTCAGGATCCTCACTTTCAGGTTTAGCCTCGCCATGTTGAACCAAGTAGACTATCGTGCACATCACCCCACACTCTCATCAATCAGTCGCTAGCTACTTTCTTGCGATGCTGATATTCAACTTCAGGGCCCTCAAGGCCTCGTGGACATCGCCTGCCTCCAATACTGATGCGACAGGCATAGAAGGCGCTCGGTACGCTTAGGTTCATGTTCATGGGAGCCTTCGAGCGTTCTGGAATCCGATGTTAGGAACTTGTCTGCGTTCCTTGAGTAGCTCTCGCAGGTCTGCCCGAGCGAGGGTGCCTGTTGTTCGCCTACGATGTCTTCTTCACCATCTCAGCATGATGACGAACGTAGGTTCTGATGCCAATCAGCGACATCGTGCCAGCCTGAACTATGAGGTTGTTGAACCACTTGACATCAAATCTGTGCCCGAGTTCCATCCGAATCTCATCTCTAAGCCTTTCCAAAGCAACCTTACCAAACAGGTATGTTGACTTATAGCCTGGAAGAAGAAGTGTACCGTTGACCTCGTTTGTAGCCCTCACGCCTATGGTCTTCTCATAAAAGTCAACCGCCTGATCGTACGTCATCTCGCCTGTGTTCAGTCCTACATCCACGATGATCCTTACCGCGCGCCTGATGACACTCATACAGAGCTGTATCATTTCGACAGGAGTGAAACCGTCTTTCAGGAATTCTTCCGCGAGCATCGCCCAGCCCTCGGAGACAGGGACTCTAATCTGGGTCCTCATCTTGAACGGCATCGGCGCATGCTGTCCGATGTTTATTGCGTGAACATGATGGCCGGCGTAGCATTCATGCGCCAAAAGAGCTCTGGAAGGCGGTGGCATGGGCCCTGTGACACCTGCCGTTCTCGGAGTCACGTGAAGCTTCGATGTAACTCGTCCTCCATACATGTCGTCTGAGCTGCATGATGCTCCGGTTGCAAACATCCTACGCCACTCAGGAGTAGCAAGAGTCTCAACCGACTCCCCTGCAGGTAAATCAACTAGATCTGAGGCCTTCAGCGCCTGCCTTACTTCTTCAAGCAGCTTTCTATGATCGTCGACGATCTCCTGCTCTGTAGACGGGTTGTATGTCTTGATCTTCTCCGAAGCACGCTTCCAATCGGTTGCTTTCGAATCGATCTGCCTTGCATGTTCCAGAAGCCTCTCCGACCATAGCTCCAGCTGCTCCTCGCCTACCTTCTTCAGATCTTCAACTGAGACATCCAACGACCAAAGTCCTTGTAGCATGCTCTCGAACTGGTGCCTCTGTGGCGCAATCTGATCTGGTGCACTCTTGGCCCTCGACTCGAGATACTTCAAGTATTGAGACAGAGCTGTTGAGACAGCTGCGCAAGCCTCGACGAGCTGTTCATATTGCTTTGCGCCTTTGAAAGAACCTGGTACACCCTTTATGAACTCTGTGACGGCCTTTCCCAGGTCAATCGCTAGTCTGATGTGAAGCTTCGACAACCTTTGAGTTTGCATCATACAAGCTTCAAAGAGGGGCTGCGAATGCTTCAGTCTCGCGATCAACAGCCTCACTCTTTCCGGCTCTCCCATAAATGGATAATCGAGAAGATCTTGAACTGCTCCAGCGAGCGTTTCGATCGGATAGATAGGATCAGCGGATTCCCACTCTACCTCGATCCTAGTAGAGCGGATCATCCTGTGCATCTCATCAATCTTCAGTCTGTCGTACCATGAGAGCTCTGCTCCTTCAAGTCTCCGAAGGGATGACTCTACAAAGTCGAAATCTCTGAACAGTTTTCGAATGTTCGCTGGACTCGGAATGAAGATATGGTCGTTGTATCTGTGAAGTCCAATCGGGCTTCTAAAATACGCCATTACATCAACAAATCGTTCAACTGTGTCGTCCAACACTGACAAGGCGGCTCCCTACTTTTGCGTAAACGTCCAGCTTTAGAGGCTTTTGGTTGCCTAAGAAACGATCAATCGAGGGGGAAAATCCTACGCTCGGAGAAGATGGAGAATACGCTAGGCTTTGCGACTTGATTTCTGTGGATATACTGATATCTTCGGAGGGCTTGTCTGATCGGTGAGATACACCTGTTAGATCAAGCGGAGGCGCATGGATGCATGCCGTTGTCGGTTCTTGACCTATTTGAGTACGATCACTTCATCCTCAGAAAATTCCTCGAGAAGGCTAGGACTCTCCCATGGGAGGGCATCATGCGAAATAGGGAGATTAGCTGGAACTCAATCCGCAACGTTCTCCTACACATCGCCGAATGCGAAGACTGGTGGTTCCACCACTACATAGCCGGAAGTGCTAAAGACTGGAAACCATGGCAGTACGACAAATGCGATAGTTTCGACTCCATGGAGAAGAGAATCTTAGAGGTTCAGGACAAGACAAGGAGGTTTCTTCGATCTCTGGGGAAAGAAGAACTCAACACAGAGCTGGAAGTAAAAGGTAGGATCTCTGGCACTATCGTAAGATGCACCGTTGAAGATCTGATATTCCATGTAGGCACAGAGGAGATCTATCACTTGGGAGAAATCATAGGCGTTCTTTGGCAGGATGGAATCGAGCCTCCTCCGGTAGGCTATGTCTTCAGCTATCTAAGAACTCGAAAGGCTGAAAACCAAGAGAGTTTTCCTCCAGCGGAATCAAGTACGTAGACCCTGAAGTCGACATGGTTAGGACACCTGACGAAAGCCTAGGACGGACGGCAGAGATAGGCTCGATTGGGCGGTTCTGAATGGATACGCCGTTACGAGGTTAGCGATACGCTCGTGCTCATCGTAGGCAACTTGGAAAGTGGAAGTAAGTTACTTGGGGTAACATTTATAAGCCGCTTCTGTTACCTAGGGTAACGCAAACACTGTCCGAACACCAAGAAAGAGGTGGAAAAAGAATTGTGGCGAGATGAAGATCTACCAGAATGGTTTAGAAGAAGATGGCGTTTCCCGTTCTTTGACGACAGGTTCTTCGAGGACATCGACAAGATGATGGAGGACATGTTCAAGGAAATGTCAAGCATCGGGCCAAAAGATCTGGTCAGAGAAAGAAAACTTCCAGACGGTAGCACAGTTCGAGAGATGGGACCATTCGTTTACGGCTATTCTATGACTGTTGGGCCAGATGGAAAGCCAGTTATCCGAGAGTTTGGCAACGTAAAGCCATCTCTAAAGCGAACACCATTTGGCGTAGCAAAGCCAAAGCTAGAGGTCAAGGAAGAGCGCGAACCTCTCGTCGATACAATAGTTAATGATGAGACGGTTAAGGTCGTCGCAGAACTCCCCGGAGTAGAAAGGCCAGATATCAATTTGCAAGGAACCGAAAACTCACTCACAATCTCAGTCAACACCCCGAATCACAAGTACTACAAGGAGCTGGAGCTTCCAGCAGAAGTTGACCCTGACACCTCGAAAGCCTCATATAAGAACGGCGTTCTGGAAGTAGTTCTTTCCAGAGCGAAGCCTCGAAAGAAAGGAAGAGAGATCAAGATCCAATAGGACCTCTACCCTACCCTGATTTTTTCTCTTCTTTACCTTCTTTAAACAGAAGTCTATGAACCTATTCTAGGCGCAAATCATACGCACGTTCATAAAGATACGTTCAGATTGTTAGTCATTGGCTGAGTCGAATGGAAGAAGTTGAACTTGTGTTTCTAGGGACAGGGGGAGCCCGGTTCTCGACAATCACGCAAAAGCGGCACACCGGGGGAATCAGGTTCATCAGGCCACTTAACCTTCAACTTGACCCGGGACCCGGAGCTATCGTCTACTCAAACGTGCTGGGGCTCGACCCCTCTAAGGTCGAAGTCGTGGCGGTCTCCCACTGCCATCCGGATCACTATTCAGACGCACAGGTCTTTGTTGAGGCGATGAGTCAAGGAGGCACAAGGAAGAGAGGGATCTTCATTGGTCCCAAGAGCGTCGTAACAGGAACGGAAGACTTCAATTCTTGCCTTACAAAGTATCATCGGAAATTGATCAGCCAACTTGTGGAGATGCAGCCAGGGGCAGAGATACAAATCAAGAGCGTTAGGATATCTGCAACGCATGCGTATCACAGTGATCCCGATTCAGTTGGATTTCGATTCTCATTCGAAACAGGAGATATAGGATACACGTCAGACACGGAATTCCAAGCAGATGTTCCTGAACAGTACTCTGGGGTGAGGCTTCTGATCCTGTGCGTGCTTAGGCCTAATGGCAGCACCTGGCCCGGTCACCTCTCCACTGACGACGCCATCCAGATCATTCAGAAAGTCAGTCCCGAAATGTGCGTCCTTACCCACTTTGGAATGAGGATGATAGCAGCTGACCCAGCTAATGAGGCGCGAAGAATAGAGCATGAAACTCGGATTCACACTATCGCTGCTGAAGACAACATGCGCATATGCATGGGCAAGGATCTGAAAGTTGATCGTCTATCTCGCTGATGAGTCGCTTTTCATAGCAAACGCTTTATACTTGAGATCCATCCTTCACGGTCGAAAGGTGCTGGAGAGTGCATCTCCGCCAAGTAGGGCAAGGCGATTCTCCCATCTCTCGAAGCTTTTAAGGGCAGCAGGCTCTACTTTCGGGCAATTATCATTTGGACGGGCCATTCTTGAGAACGGAATTATTGATCAATCCATCCAGTCTCGCGGCAGATATCCGATAGAGGCGTATCAGGGCGAGCCAAGGTGCCTGCTGAGGTGGTGACGCAGATGAGCGAACCAAGACTCAAAGAGAAGCGATGGAACAGAAGCACGGAAGCAGAGATTGCAAAGAAATGGATGAAGGAAGATCTCTACAGATTTCATCTTAGGACGCGGAAGAAGATATTCAGCATTGATACTCCTCCTCCCTATCCCAGCGGTAGACCGTGGTCTGTTGGAGCTGCGGCGCACTACTCTCAGATTGACATGATCGCAAGAACTGCAAGAATGCAGGGACAGGAAGTCTACTTCCCGATAGGCATAGACAGGAACGGACTCCCAGTCGAACTCTACACGGAAAAACTGCACAATATCGACATTCACGAGACTCCTCGTGAAAGATTCATTGAACTATGCAAGCACTCACTTGACGACCTCGAAGCTGAAATGATTGACACAATGAAAACCATGGGGCTAAGCGGAAACTTCGACCACCACTATCGGACGGATTCCGAGGAATATCGTAGACTGACCCAAGCAACCTTCATTCAACTTTGGAAGCGAGGATTGATCTACGAAGACACTAGGCCTAACAACTACTGCGTGGACTGCGGAACGACAATTGCAGACGCTGACATTACATACGTCGAACTTCCAACCACCCTCTTCCATATTCGCTTCAAGCTGAAGGAAAGACAGGAAACAGCCACGATAGCAACAACCCGCCCGGAGTTCCTATGCTCATGCCAAGCTGTTCTCGTTCACCCTGATGATGACCGCTACCGCCACCTACACGGCCTACACTGCATAGTTCCACTCTATGGAAGAGAGGTCCCGATAATTCCCAATGCTGCTGCTAGACAAGAATTCGGAACCGGCGTCGTGATGATTTGCAGCTACGGCGACTCATCGGACGTACGCCTTTTCAGAGAACTGAAACTGGAAGAAATCGTCGCAATAGACACGAAGGGAAGAATGACAGAGGCCGCCGGAAAATACTCTGGCCTGTCAATCGAGGAGGCCAAGAAACAGGTGGCAAGGGATCTTGAAGAGCAAGGGCTCATTGAGAAGCAAGAGAACACAATGCACAGAACTCCAATATGTGATCGCTGCGATACTCCTGTTGAGATCGTTCCCATGAGAGAGTTCTATCTGAAGCAAATCGAATTCATCCCTTCAGTTCGAAAGATCGCCGAACGAATGATCTTTCACCCTGAAGCCCACAGACAGATCCTCTACAACTGGATCAACTCGGTCACCATTGACTGGCCCATCTCCAGAAGGAGAATCTACGGCACAGAGATCCCCATCTGGTACTGTAAGAACTGCGGCAAACCAAACGTTCCGGAACCCGGGCCCTACTACACGCCTTGGAAGGACGCTCCGCCATTCCAAAGCTGTCAGCACTGCCGCGCTAGCACAGGATTCACCGGTGAGGAACGAACATTCGACACATGGTTCGACTCAAGCATATCACCTCTATTCATATCGGGATACATGAGATCTGAGGAACTCCTTCGCAAGACCTTTCCAGCAACTGTTAGGCCGCAGGCTAAGGACATCGTACGCACCTGGCTGTACTATACACTCTTAAGATGTCATCAACTAACAGGAAAACCTGCTTTCAAACATGCTTGGATCATGGGATACGGAGTCGACGAGGCAGGGGAGAGGATGAGCAAGAGCAAAGGAAACGTAGTTGATCCTATACCTCTCCTAGCGAAACATGGTGCCGACACCTTCAGGTTCTGGAATGCAGCTGAGGCGAACCTTGGATCAGATTTCAGATGCTCGGAGCAGAGAATCGCCGGAACGTCGAAGTTCCTAACAAAACTTTGGAACCTATCACGATTCATATCATCATTCCCAATTCCCGCGAAAGCGCCTCTCACAGCTGCCGACAGATGGATACTATCCGAACTGAACAGACTCTTGAAAAGATGCCTTGAAGGCTACGCGGACTTCAACTTCTTCATTCCCTCAAATGTGATCAGGGAATTCGTCTGGAATCTCTTTGCCCCTCATTACGTTGAGATGGCAAAGGCAAGGGCATACAACACCGACCATTCATTCTCGAAGGATGCGCAAAGAGCTGCCTGGTTCACCCTACATCATTGTCTGCGATTGATTCTAACTCTCCTAGCCCCGATTTGCCCGTTCATGACAGACCACTTGTGGAGAGGCATGTACGCACACAGAAGCATCCACATAGAGACCTTTCCGCGCCCAAGCGGACGCATGATCGACAGGCTAGATCAAGTGACAACCAACCTGGTGGAATTCAACTCAACTATCTGGAAATACAAGAAGGATCACAACCTAGCTCTCAACCAGCCCCTCAGAAGCGTGCACGCCAGTTCGCGACTAATAGGCATGCGAAGCGATCTGATGGCGATGCATCGAATCGAAGACCTTCGATTCGGAAAACCAAGCGACCCCAGTAAGATCATTATGAGCCAAGGTGAAACCTATATCGTTTCGTGACTCCCCGAGGGGCATTGCACAGAGAGGCTTATGCTCATTGCTATCTTCGAGGCTTCTCCTTCTTCCCGCTCAGGAGAGCTGAAAGAGAAACTCCATTCACCTTATAAACACGGTATCTGGTTCCTGGAAGGTCTCCATACGCTTTGCCCTCTGCCCCTCCGATACCTTCAATATGGACTTCATCATGCTCGTCAACAAAGTTCATAGCGCCATCTCTTGGAAGAAAAGCTGTCACTACCTTACCAGTTCTTATGAGCTGAACTCGCACACACTTTCGAACAGCGCTGTTTGGTTGGCGACATTCGACTCCTACCTTCTCGAGAACTATTCCCCGAGCTTGAGGCGAGCCTTGAAGAGGATCAGCCTTATAGTCCAATCCTAGCATTCTTCTCTTGAAGGGAGCATACTTCCATCGAAGCTTCTTCCTTGTCCTCCTCAGCTTCCTAGCAGCAAACAGGCCCCTTGAGGTCTTTGCCATTCAGTATCACTCGTCAAGCGCGTGAGGAGTCAGCGAAGCGCGTTATTTATGCTTTTACACGTCTCATCTGGATTAGTCGAGAGCACATGATAGATCCTTGAGCGCCTTTGAAAAACGAACTCGAATGGAATCCAATTAGGTGTGTTCCACATTCAAACGCCCATTGACCTAACCACTGATTATCATTAAGCGATGAGACAAGCAAACTTTATAACCGTGCCCTTTTGCTAATAGCGTAAGCTTCCGATTTCCACGAGTGAAAAAGTTGCATAGCGGCCTTTTGTTTTGGAGGACTCCTCTGATTGGTGAAAAGAGAAAGAGAGAAATTGTTCGACATTTTCCAGCATGACCTGGTTCCTAGACACGTTGTTATGAACAAGAAGGACGCCGAGGAAGTCCTCAGGAAATATCACGTGAGGCCTTATCAGTTTCCATACATCAAGGCTTCGGACCCAGCCTGTATGGCGATTGGCGCCAAACCTGGCGATCTGATCAAAATCGTTAGGCGCAGCCCCACGGCTGGCGAAGCAATCGCATATCGCTGCGTCATTGAAGATTGATTTCTTGAGGAACTCTTGTTGAGCATCTCTGAACAAGATTCTTGGTCTCTGTTCCGCAAATTCTTTCGAGAGAAGGGACTTGAAAGACAACACATAGATTCATACAACGATTTCATTGAGCGCGGCCTGCAGGCCGTGGTAGATGAAGTTGGAGAGATCCCGATAGAAACTGAGGAGTACAACCTTAAGATTCGGCTAGGGAAGATAGAGATAGGTTCACCCAGAGTTATCGAGGTCGACGGATCTGAACGGCGGATCTATCCCACGGAAGCGCGAGTCAGAAACCTGACGTATTCTTCTCCTCTTCGCCTAGAGATGGTGCCCATCGTAGGAAACAGAGAGGGCCAAACCGAAATGGTTTACATAGGCGACTTCCCTGTAATGCTGAAGTCGAAGATATGTCCAACATCAAGACTCACCGCTGACGAGATCAAGTCGATAGGAGAAGATCCGCTAGATCCAGGCGGATACTTCATCGTCAACGGATCTGAACGTGTCGTTGTAACGCTTGAGGACCTAGCTCCGAACAGAATCCTCGTCGATATCGAGAAGGCAGGTGCGACCCCGACTTACAAGGCCAAGGTCTTCTCGACAACCGTGGGCTTCAGAGCGAGGATAGAGGTAACTATGAAGACAGATGGCGCCATCTACATCGCTATGCCAGGAGTTCCGGCAGACCTGCCTGTGATCGTCATGATGAAGTCGTTGGGAATTGAGGAGGACGCGAAGATCGCGGAGGCTATTTCACCGGACAAGGCGATTCAAAATGAACTGGAATCATCGTTCGAGAAAGCAACTGGAGTAGTGACAGAGAGAGATGCCCTGCTCTTCATAGGTAACAGATTGGCTCCAGGGCAAGTTGACGAATACCGTCTGAGAAAAGCGGAATCAGTAGTTGACCGCAACTTCCTCCCTCACCTAGGCATAAAGCCATCAGACAGAAAGGACAAAGTCCATTTCCTTGCTGAGGTAATTTGCAGACTTGTCGAGTTAAAACTGGGAAGGCGGCAGGTTGACGACAAGGATCACTACGCCAACAAGAGGCTGAGGCTTGCAGGTTCCCTCCTCGCTGATCTTCTTCGGATTGCCTTCCGAAACCTCACGAGAGATCTGAAGTATCAGCTCGAGAGAATCACAATCAGACGTCACGTGGAACTCTCAATATCCAACGCAGTTAGGCCAGGCATAATCACTGAGAGAATTCAGCACGCGATCGCGACCGGGAACTGGGTTCGTGGCAGGGTCGGTGTAACCCAACTCCTCGATCGAACAAACTTCGCCTCCACATTGAGCCACCTGCGTAGGCTCCAGTCTCCTCTTAGCAGAAGCCAGCCGAACCTTGAGGCAAGAGACCTTCACCCTACTCATTGGGGACGACTTTGCCCCAACGAAACCCCTGAAGGCTCGAACTGTGGGTTGGTTAAGAACCTTGCGCTGCAGGCGGCAGTTGCAATAGGAATCGAACCGAGAGACATAGTCACTCGGCTTCACAGAATGGGCGTGATCCCAGTACATGAAGCAGACAAGAAGCTGAGGTTGAACTCAGCTAAGGTCTTCGTTGACGGCATAATAGCAGGCCACTGCAGGGATCCGGAAGCTCTGGCATCTGAGATCAGAAGGCTTAGAAGAGAAGGGAAGATCAGCTCAGAGGTCAATGTTTCCAATTATCCGTCAAGAACACCGGATTCTAGAGCGGAGATCTATATCAACTGCGACGCAGGTAGAGTGAGACGTCCCCTCGTCATCGTTGAGAACGGACAATCGAGGTTGACGGAACCGCACATAGAGAAGCTCCGCCGTGAAGAGATTCAATGGGAAGACCTAGTCAGGGACGGTGTGATCGAGTATCTGGATGCTGATGAAGAGGAGAACGCCCTAGTCGCCTTAGACCAGAGCAAGATCAACGCCAAAACTACTCACCTGGAGATAGCGTCATACACGATCCTCGGCATATGTGGGTCGATAATCCCGTTCTCTGAGCACAACCAATCTCCAAGGAACGCCTACGAGTCAGCCATGGCCAAGCAAGCTTTGGGCGTCTTTGCCACTAACCACTTCAACAGAACTGACTCTAGATCTCATCTGCTTCACTACGCCCAGAGCCCCTTAGTGAAAACAAAGCCAATGGAGATCATAGGGTTCGACGCAAGGCCCTCAGGCCAGAACTGCGTTGTCGCTGTAATGTCATTCCAAGGCTACAATATGGAGGATGCATTCGTCATCAACAAGTCATCAGTTGAACGAGGACTTGGAAGATCGTTCTTTTTCAGAGTCTATGAGGGTCAATGTAGGCAATACCTAGGAGGTCTCAGAGACAAATTCGAGACCCCGGACCCCGGAGTCAGAGGATACAGAGGAGACAGATACTACAGGCTTCTCGAAGAAGATGGAATCATTACAGTCGAGTCACCTGTGACGGGAAATGTTGTTCTGATAGGAAGAACAAGCCCGCCAAGATTTCTTGAGGAATACAGAGAGTTCGAGGTGAGAGGCCCAACAAGGAGAGACTCGTCAGTCTGTATGAGACCTTCAGAGTCAGGAGTCGTCGATTCTGTCTCAGTTTCCGATTCGATAGAAGGCAGCGAACTTGTAAAAGTGAAGGTAAGGGATCTCAGAGTCCCTGAACTTGGTGACAAATTTGCGTCTAGGCATGGCCAGAAAGGAGTCGTAGGGCTACTCGTGCCCAGCGAAGACATGCCCTTCACCGAGGACGGAATGGTTCCTGACATAGTAATCAACCCGCACGCCATACCGTCAAGAATGACCATTGGGCAGCTTGCAGAGTCGATCGGAGGTAAGGTTGCGTCGCTGAGAGGCTTACCTGTTGATGGGACACCCTTCGCAAATGAGAACCTCACCTCACTCAGGGAGACGCTTCTTGAGCTTGGCTTCCAACATGGCGGAAGAGAGGTCATGTACAGTGGAATAACAGGAAAGAAACTAGTCGCAGACATCTTCATGGGCGTTGTCTACTATCAGAAGCTGCATCACATGGTCTCTGACAAGATGCATGCGAGAGCACGTGGACAAGTTCAGATGCTCACGCGACAGCCAACAGAAGGGAGGGCCCGCGGCGGGGGACTTAGATTCGGCGAAATGGAGCGAGACTGCCTCATCGGCCACGGCGCTTCGGCACTTCTAAGAGACAGACTCTTAGAGGAGTCAGACAGGGCAATAGTGTTGGTTTGCGAAAACTGCGGGCTCATAGGCTACTATGACATTAAACAGAACAGGTACGTATGCCGGGTTTGCGGAGAAAAGGCAGTTATCTCTCCCACGGCAATGTCGTATGCCTTCAAGCTTCTCACGCAAGAACTGATGGCGCTCGGCATCGCAGCTAGGATAAAATTGCAGGAGCGAGCATAAGATGGCAGTCTCCGAGGAAGCCCGCAAAGTCATAGACGAGATCCGGTTCTCGCTGCTTTCGCCGAACGACGTCCGGAAGATGTCTGCAGTCGAGGTTCAAACCGCAGACACCTATGATGAGGACGGCGTGCCTATCGTCTCAGGCTTGATGGATGGTAGGCTTGGAACTCTCGAGCCCCGGCAAAAATGCAAGACCTGCGGAAACACCGCCCTTGCTTGCCCGGGCCACTTCGGCCACATCGAGCTTTCTCAGCCAGTCGTTCACGTAAGCTTCGCCAAACTCCTCCACAAGTTTCTTTCTGTCACATGCCGAGGCTGCGGAAGGATCCTCCTGAGTAACGAAAAGATCGAAAAGTACAAGCGCCTGATGGAGGAAGAAAGAAAGCGCCTGAACATCGTTCCAGACATCCTCTTTGACAATGTTGCCAAAGACGCAAAGAAGTCTCAGGAATGCCCTCACTGCGGAACGAAGCAATACATCGTTGAGCATATCAAGCCGACATCATACAACGAGGTAGTGGAAGGAGGAGCCAGAAAACTTACACCAAGCAATATTAGGGAGAGACTCGAGCGAATCCTTGATGATGACCTGAGACTTTTGGGAATGGACCCCAAAGCAGCCCGTCCGGAATGGACGATTCTACAGGTGCTTCCTGTCCCGCCCGTAAGCGTTAGACCTTCCATCACACTCGAGTCTGGAATACGATCAGAAGACGATCTGACACATAAGATAGTTGACATTCTAAGAATAAACCAGAAACTCAGAGAAGCAGTCGAGTCTGGCGTTCCAGTGAATATAATACAGGAACTCCATGACCTTCTTCAGTATCACGTGACAACCTATATCGACAACGAGGTTTCCGGTCTACCTCCCGCCAGACATAGATCAGGTAGAGCCCTCAAGACCATATGCCAGAGGCTCAAAGGCAAGGAGGGCCGGTTCCGTGGGAACCTTTCAGGGAAGAGAGTTGATTTCTCCGCGAGAACTGTTATCTCACCTGATCCGAACATAGACATCACTGAAGTCGGTGTTCCGACAGACGTCGCGGCGAGACTGACAATCCCGGAGAAAGTCACTGAGTGGAATATTAATGAAATGAAACGACTCGTTGAGAACGGACCGGACCAGTATCCTGGTGCGCTTTACATTGTACGCCCAGACGGAAGAAGAATCCGACTTGAATTCGTCACGGAAAGAAAGACTTTGGCTGAAAGTCTTCAGGCCGGTTTCGTTGTAGAAAGGCATATACGAGACGGCGACATCGTTCTCTTTAACAGGCAGCCCTCTCTACACAGAATGTCCATTATGGCTCATAAAGTGAGAGTTCTGCCTTACAAGACATTTCGACTAGATCCTTCCGTCTGCCCGCCATACAACGCGGACTTCGACGGTGACGAGATGAACCTCCACGTTCCTCAGGGAGAGGAGGGTCGCACGGAGGCTCGCCTACTCATGGAGGTCCAAGACCAAATCCTTTCACCTCGATATGGTGGGCCAATCATAGGCGCGATCACGGACCTATTAAGCGCGGCATATCTCCTCACGAACAACTCTACATACCTCACCAGAGACGAAATGTCCAAGATCCTCGTGGCTGCAGGATACGACGGCCCCGTGCCCCAGCCAGACACCAGGAAGCCCGAACCAATGTGGTCGGGGAAGAGAATATTCAGTCTATTCATCCCCAAGAAAATGAACTTTGCATTCAAGTCAAACATCTGCAAGAGATGCGCTGAATGCAAGGAGGAAAAATGTCCTTACGATGCTTACATAGTAATCAAGGACGGTGTGCTTGAGCACGGGGTGATTGACCGAAATGCCATAGGAGCTAGATCTGAAAGCCTTTTCCACCGCATTGTGAAGGATTACGGGCCAGAGGCAGGCAGAGACTTCCTCAATTCGGTATCAAAGCTCCTGGATCGGTTCCTAACGCTCAGAGGCTTCTCATATTCACTCGACGATCTGGATGTATCACCGGCGGTAAGAGAAAGAATTGACAGAGCGATCAAGAACGCTGAGGAAAGAGTGAACGGATTGGTGGAGAGCTATAGGAAAGGCATGTTGGAGAGGTTGCCAGGGCAGTCACTGGAAGAGTCTCTTGAGATATACATAATGAATGAACTCTCCAAGGCGAGAGAGGAAGCAGGCACGTTGGTAGACAGGCACTTTGGGATGGAGAACAGTGGAATCGTCATGGTGAGAGTTGGCGCGAAAGGATCTATGCTCAACATAGGGCAGATGGCTGCGTGCATCGGGCAGCAATCGATAAGAGGAAAGAGGATATTGCGTGGCTACAGGGACAGAGCATTATCTGCATTTGAGGCAGACGACGTCGGAGCTGAAGCGAGAGGGTTTGTATATTCATCGTTCAAGGATGGTCTCGCTCCGGTGGAATACTTCTTCCACGCAATGGGAGGGAGAGAAGGACTCGTAGACACCGCTGTAAGAACTCAGCAGAGCGGATATATGCAACGCCGGCTGATAAACGCGCTCGAACACATTAGAGTTGAATACGACGGAACCGTTAGGGACTCACGAGGAAACATCATCCAATTCAAATATGGAGAAGATGGTGTTGATACCGCGAAAAGCGATCACGGCAAGGCTGTGAACATCGAACGCCTAGTTGACAGAGTGAAACTTGGCACGGGAAAGGGGACCAAGGCATCCAGAAACCACGTCCTCAAGAGACTTCAGGCAAGAACCTCACAGCTACCCCGCATCCTAGTTGCGGAGCTGAAGCATAATCTGCTCGAAACCAGACTTACGAAGAAGGCAGTAGACGAAGTTATTGTCCAAGCCATCGAGAACTATAGAAAATCGCTAATAGAACCTGGAGAGGCCGCGGGGATAGTGTCAGCCCAGTCCATAGGCGAGCCTGGTACTCAAATGACCCTGAGAACCTTCCACTTCGCAGGAGTAAGAGAGCAGAATGTTACTCTCGGACTTCCCAGGCTCATAGAGATCGTTGATGCAAGGAAGATCCCGTCTACCCCAATGATGACAGTGTACTTGGATAGAAGATCCAGACAAAACCGTGAGAAGGCTGAGAAGGTCGCCAGATTCATCACACACACAACCCTGAGAGACATTGCGGCACACATAGAATCTGACATAACCAGAATGAGCATTGAAGTTGCATTAGACTCGGAGAAGATGCGTCAAAGAGAGATTGTGATGCGCGACATAAGAGACGTTGTCAAACTTCCGTCATGCGATATCAAGATCGAGAGGACAAGAATCGAAATCAAGCCCAAGGACATGGATATTTCCCAGTTTCGACGACTAGCAACAAAACTGCCGTCGCTTCACGTCAAAGGTCTACCCGCAGTCAAGAGAGCGCTTGTGATGGAACAAAGAGGAGAGTGGGTCATCAGGACCGAGGGATCTAGCCTTGAGCAAGTCTTGACTGTTCCGAGCGTGGATCCGACAAGAACAGTCTCAAACAATATTCATGAAGTCGCGATGACTCTTGGAATCGAAGCTGCTCGGGAAGTAATCGCCAAGGAGGCCCTGAGCGTCCTAGAAGAGCAGGGCCTCGATGTCGACGTCAGGCATGTGATGCTCGTGGCAGATGCAATGACTGCATCTGGTGAGGTTCTGCAGGTGGGAAGACATGGAGTCAGTGGAGAGAAAGCCAGCACGCTCGCAAAGGCTGCGTTCGAGATCACCATTCCGACGATCGTTGACGCTGCAATGAGAGGAACTGCCGACACTTTGAAAGGAGTGGCAGAGAATGTCATTGTAGGCCAACAGATACCCATGGGGACAGGCCTGATAGACATGTACATGTCCATGCCCCGGGCAGGCAGGTCAAGAAAATGATGGATCTAACAAAACAGCTGAAGATAGCCGTGAAGACTGGAAAGGTATCATACGGATGCACAGAGGCCCTCAAGGCCGCTAGAAGTGGAAGGGCAAAGCTAATCGTTCTGGCATCAAACTGCCCTGAATCGGAAAGATCTGCGATATTGCATAGTGCCAAGCTTTCGGAACTTCCAGTATACATTTACGCGGGCTCCAGCATAGACTTGAAGACAGTATGTGAGAAACCCTTCCTTGTCGCGGCAGTGGCGATTCGCGAAGCTGGTGACTCTGAAATATTGAAGGTTGTTGAGAGTGGAAATGTCGGCACCTAGAATCAGGCTCACAGGCGACGAGATGAAATGCATTGCGCTATTCGAGAGCATCACAGGCGCCACAGCTAAGGACTGTCTCATCGACGAAAAGAGTGAGAGAATCATATTCATTGCGAAGCAGGGGGAGATGGGCCTTGCCATCGGCAGGGCTGGAAAGAATATTCAGACGTTAAGAAAGATGACTGGGCGTCAGGTTGAGATTGTCGAACAAGCTGACACGCCTGAGCAACTGATCAGAAATGCCCTGGCCCCGGCAAAGGTAAATGACATCAGAATTACGGAGAAGCCCGAAAGGAAAATCGTCGTGGTGGAAGTCGACCCAAGGGACAAAGCGCTCGCGATCGGTAAGAACGGCCGAACAATAGACAAGACTAGAATACTTGCCAAGCGATACTTTCAGATTGACCATGTGGTAGTGACGTAGTCTTCTCAGCGTGGCCTTCTGCTACTTTCTCGCTTGCCTTGCGAATAGCTCTGCCACTCTGAGAAACTCATCCATTTCAGCCTCAGTGTGAGCTCTTGAGATAGCACAATGTACAAGTTCAGGTGTTAGACAGAAGATTCCATTGTCCAATAGAAAGTACATCAGCCTCTTCGTTAGCTCCTTGTCACTCTTGCTAGCAGCCGCTGCGTCCTTGACCGGAGTTCCCGTGAAATGGCAACCAAACATCGATCCAATGCCTGTTGTCTGAAACTCCAGGCCGGCGCGCTGCATTATGTCATTAAGGCCTTCGCGCATTTTCGCCCCGATCGTATCTATCTCCTGGTATACTGAGGCGTCTTCTAAGATCCCTAAGGTTGCCAGGCCGGCGGCCATAGAGACTGGGTTTCCAGTGTGGGTTCCGCCAAGGAACGAATATTCCTTGCCTTTGTACTTCGTGTGATCCATCCTTTCCATGATATCCGCTCTGCCTGTGATGGCGCCAATAGGAAGCCCCCCTCCAATGATCTTTCCCAGTACGGTAAGATCCGGCCGTATGCCATAGAGTTGCTGGGCTCCGCCTGGGCCCAACCTGAACCCGGTGACGACTTCGTCAAAGATCAATAGCGTGTCTTCCTCGCGGCAGAACTCAGCCAGTCCCTTCAGGAATTCTTTCTCAGCTGGGATCATGCCCCCGGCGCCCATGACAGGCTCGATCAGAACGCATGCCAGCATTTTTCCCTTCACGCGCTTCCTTACTCCGTCCAAATCGTTGAACGGAAGAACAACTGTATCCGCGAGCGATCCCGGCGTCAAGCCGCCGGACGGCAACTCGTCGAATATTGGAGGCTTCATAGCTACGTGTAACGGGTCATACCCGCCATGCCAATTTCCTTCGAATTTCCCAATTCCAGTTCTGTCCGTGTAGGTCCTAGCTAGCCTGACGGCATACATATTTGCTTCAGTGCCCGAACCCGCAAACCTGATGAGCTGGGCTGAGGGAACCATTTTCACTATTTGCTCGGCAAGTTTCGCTTCCAGTTCATGCGCGACCCCATAGTGGAGGTCTTTCTCAACCTGTTCTCTAACGGCCTCGACGACTTTCGGATGACGATGGCCTAAGATCAGAGCAAAATGAGCACACCAATAATCTGTATACGTGTTTCCATCAATGTCGAACAGTTTGCTCCCTTTTGCATTCACGACACAGAACGGGTAAGGCTCTATGAAACGTATCCTATATGAGACCCCAGCAGGGAATAGTGTTTTCGCCTTCTCATATGCCTGCCTTGAACGAGGAGTCTTTCGCAGGTACTGCTCACTCATGTGGAGTTCGACCTTCGGCGCTAACTTGCCCCAGAATGATAGCATATTGGGTTAAGCCTTTCGGAAAGCTAGCGGACTCCTCTATTCAACTCGCTCGAACTCTTCCTTCGGCGCTCCACAAATCGGACATGTCCAGTTCAGAGGTAGATCCTCGAAGCTTGTCCCGGGCTGTACTCGTTGCTCTGGCAGTCCATCTGTCTCGTCGTATATCCAACCGCAGACTCGGCATCTCCACTTCAAGGCAACCCTTCCTTCACTCTCTCAACTGACTTTGCCAAACCAAAACATTTCGCCGTATCCTCGTCCTGTGGAACGTATTGAACTCTGAGGTTTGGCCAAGCAGCTCTTGCCTTATAGTTCTCAAATGTTTCAATCGACCACTCCAACTCAATAGACACCACAGGTTGTTGGAACCGCATCCATCTCGATAACATGCCTTAAGGCAATGCGTGTATTGGCCGCAATATGAAGCTTATATCATACAGTTTAGACCTGAATTCGGTTTGACAGTGTTGTCGGCGATGAGAGAGAAAGTCGAGAAGGTTCTTGAGGAATTGAGACCCAACCTCCAGGCAGATGGGGGAAACATACAGCTTGTTGATGTCCAAGAGGGTGTAGTCAAGGTGAAGTTGACAGGCGCATGTGCTGGATGCCCGATGTCCCGAATGACCTTGCAGTGGGGAGTAGAGCAGTTTCTGAAGAAAAAGGTGCCCGAAGTTCAAAAAGTCGAATCGGTTGAATAGGTAGTTTGCTCGGGACTACTGATTCAATAGAAGCGTTTCGATTTAGGAAAAACGGCTAATCAATAGACCTACCTATCTGTGACGAGTCAAATCGAAGTGGGTCCGTCCGCATAGGTATCGAAACATCTTCCTTAAGGCTTTATGACGCTCACTGATACGTGTGGCGGTCCACAAAATGGATGTCGCGTCATTGATCGCACAGATTCGCACTATCATGACAGGCCCGGTAGGCCAACAGGTGGAGAACAGAGTGAGAGAGTTTAAGATTCTTCACTCAAAAGGAAACACGGAGTGGTTTGCAGAGCTTTGCTTCTGCATTCTGACAGCCAATTCCAGCGCGAAGTTGGGAATGAGGATTCAGGAAGCAATTGGCCTGGAAGGGTTTCTGGGGCTTTCTGAAGAAGAGCTGGCGAGACGCTTGGAGCAGCTAGGACATAGATTCAGCGAACGACGAGCACATTTCATTGTTCAGGCTCGAGAGTTCAGTGAGATCAAAGAGATTGTGGTTCGCATTGGGGACGAGAAGCTAGCTCGTGAATGGCTTGTTAAGAACGTGATGGGGCTCGGATACAAAGAGGCAAGCCACTTTCTGAGAAACGTAGGATACGACAACCTCGCCATTCTTGACAGACATGTTCTCAGGATAATGTACGAGCATGGGTTGGTCGAGGAGGTCCCGAAAGGACTCACAAGACGTACGTACCTGGAGCTTGAAGGAAAACTGCGAGACCTTGGCGCACAGCTGAGCATACCTCTCTCAAAGCTTGACCTCTACCTCTGGTGCATGAAGACGCGGGCCGTGCTCAAGTAAAGGGAGCTTCAAGACAATGAGAGTGCGTTCGAGCACAATGAAACTTTGCAAGGGCACAGCACGCTCAACGACTGTGTAAGCCAGACATAACGCAAAAGGCTAATCTCGCTCTATCTTCTTTCATACTCAATTCAAGGAGTTTGACCATTGCCAGCCAACCTGACCGCAGAGGCAAAGGGACTTTGGAACAAAGCCATTCAAGCCAGAACAGCCGAGGAGAAGATCAAGACCCTTCAAGAATTCTTGTCAGCAGTTCCGAAACACAAGGGCAATGAGAGGCTTCGAGCTCAAGTCAAGCGTAAGATTGCTGTTCTGAGGCTTGAGGAATCTGAGCGAGAGAAGAGGAAGACGAGTGGAGGAGGCGTCGGCTGGTCCATCCGAAAGGAAGGAGCTGCTCAAGTCGTACTCATCGGCCAAACAAGCGTAGGAAAGAGTAGTTTGCTCTCGGCCTTGACCAACGCCACTCCCACTATTGCAGCAAGTAAGTTCACAACAACCCGTCCAATTCCGGGAACCATGAATTTCGAAGATCTGCAGTTCCAACTGGTGGAAGCCCCGGCGTTGGTGGAGGGTGCCTCTGACGGAGTCGGGTGGGGTCTTCAGACATTAGGGCTTGCCAGAAACGCAGATGGCATTATGATAGTGCTTGATCTTTCCGAAAGACCGCAAGATCAACTCAAGATGGTACTGAATGAGCTGGAAAACGCGAGAATTTCACTGAGGCAACCCATTTCACATATTTGGATAGGCAGAGCCAAAGGAGGCGAAGGAGTTCAAGTGGCGGTTTCAGGGCGCCTAGTCGACTGTGACATCGAAGGTGTGCAGAGGTTAGTAAGAGAGTATGGGTTGAATAACGCATTTGTCCGAATAGGCGGCGAAGCTCGACTGAACGATGTTGAAGATGCGTTATTAGAGAGCACGTCAATCTACAAGCCGGCGGTACTGCTTGCCAATAAGCTAGATTTGCCTCCTGCAAGGCAAAATCTGGAAGGACTGTCCCAAGCCGTGACTGATCTTCCAGTCATACCGGTGTCATGCACGACGCGCGAGAACCTTCATCTGATAGGCGGTGCAGTGTTCAAGGCTCTTGCAATCATCCGCGTGTACACCAAGGAACCGAACGAAAACACTCATTCCACTGAACCCTTTGTTCTGCGCGCAGGATCTACGGTTGCTGAACTTGCCAAGAGAATCCACACTGAACTGCATGAGAACTTCCGTTTTGCAAGAATCTGGGGTTCAACAGCGAAGTATCCTGGAGAGAGAGTCGGGCTGGGACATGTTCTTGTAGACCGAGAAATTGTTGAGATTCATGCAAGATAGAGAGTGACTAGATTAGGTCTTTGCAGGTGTTTTGTCGGAAT
>CAZZFQ010000019.1:0-19334 GCA_964653695.1 uncultured Candidatus Bathyarchaeia archaeon
AAAGGCAGAGAGTAGGCGTGGCTAGAGCAGTGGTGCTGCGCCCGAAGTTCATAGTAGCAGATGAACCGGTCTCCATGTTAGATGTTTCGATACGAACCGAGATGCTGAACCTGATGCTTGAACTGAGAGACAAATTGGGCTTAACGTACGTCTTCATAACACATGACCTTGCCGTTTCGAAGTATATGTGCGACAGGATCGCCGTAATGTACGTCGGAAAAATAGTCGAGATGGGTGCCACAGAACCGCTAATAGATGACCCAATTCATCCATATACAAAGGCACTGCTAAAGGCGGTCGCCGTTCCTGATCCAGAGATCAAGGTCGGAGAGATACCGATAAAGGGAGAGGTCACAAGCCCCGTTGACCTTCCCGTAGGCTGCAGGTTCCAGAAACGATGCCTCTACGCAAAAGAAGCATGCATGAAAGATGAGCCTACGCTGAGGCGCATCGGCGACAGATACGTGGCGTGTCATTTCGCCTAGACACGTCATAAACTAGTAGACTGGTTCCAGAGCTAGGGGAGCAATGAGGCACAGAGTATAGAAGAGATTTAGCACTTCGCATGTGAAAGCAACGAATATCTGTCTACCTTTGGTTGCCATTCGAATTCTTCCAACTGTCGCAACACTGATGGTCATCGTAACTGCTGGGAAGCCTGTCAAGAGCTGTGAGATTCCACGTGGATAGGTCGCCGAAGCCGGAATAAGATTGAGAATCGCAGCCTTTACAAGAACCAAAGCAAGAAGCTGAAAGAAAACCATTTTCGTCTCGGTTCGTATCTTAGACCCGAAGCCCCGCCTTACGCAGACTACAACTAGACCTGCCACTATCAAGAATAGCGCTAGAAAGAAAGACTCCTGCATCACGAAGAGTATGAATACGGCAAGGGCGACCTGCCAATCATACAGGATTCTTTGACGATACTCTGCAACGATCGAGCCGACAAGCAGGTTTACAGGGACAGCATTGTTGGCGTATGTGATAGTGCTTAGCTTGTCTCTCGCCTGAAGCCAGACCAGATGCATAGTTCCACGTGAATCCGTGCAGATCGAGGGCATCATCGAGCTTTCGAGCCCAGAGGTGATGCAGTCTTCATTAAGAACTTGTCCGGCGTCCAGCCTAACTCCATAAAGCTGTCTTCTGAATTCAAGGTAAAGAGGCGTGAACTTCCAATCGCCAAACAGAACATGAAAACGTTCATCTCTATATAGCTTCTGAGGCCCCCAGTCAGATCTCAAATCTGAAGAGATAACGTAGACCCGGTCGCTACGATCTATCGTGGCCCTTGGCGGGCCTGCATATCCGCCAAGATCTGTTGAGGAGGATGTGACTGTCAAATCTGGTCCCAAAGATGTGCCGTTGAAGTCAAGCCGCTTCAGGTAGACCCCAAATTTCAAGCGAGGTCTCTCATCCAGAAAAGCAAGCACCAAATTGCCACGGGAATCAATTATCGGACTAGGCGCTCTGGGGGGAGTCACCCTCTTAGAGATAGAGGTAATCTTCTTTTCCTCGCTCAAGGCGTTTCCGTCTAAGTCCAGCCTCTTGTAAAACACCTCATGGAACGGCAAATGCTCTGTATCTCTGTTATCGATCCAGAGCACGTGGACTCGGTCTTTATGATCGACCACAATTGAGGGACCAAAAGAGTACCTCGTGTCTGCTGGTGTTAACCTTCTCTCCGAAACGAGAACATTTCCATTATTGTCAAGCTTCAGATAGTAGACCTCGAAGTTGACAGGAAATATCCTAATCTCCTCTCTCAGATCCTGCCAAACGACATGTACGCTATCCTTTGAGTCAACAGCAATAGCTGGTGCCAAGCTCTGCCTAGGATCAAAGGTCAATCTTTTGTCGAAAATGGTCTTCGTGCCCAAGCTATCGACCTTGACGTAATATATCTCGTCGTTTCCATCTCTGTTGTCCACCCACGCAATGTGAGCGTTTCCAGCTGAATCTACCGAGATGGATGGTGAAGTAGATGTGGCCCACCCGTCTGACACTTGAAAGGGTGGAATCAGGATCTTTCCGGTCGCATCTATCTTCATATAGAGTATGGTTTCACGGTCAGCTCTCTCATCGGTAAACACCACATGAATCCTATCGAACCGGTCAATAGTCGCCGACAAAAACGCTACATTAGGCGAAACATTGGCAATCCCGGTTCCTTTTGGCCAATCTTTCGCAGACACGACAAATCTGACGTATATAGTGGAAAAACTCGTAAAGATCAGTCCGAACAGAACGCTCACAAGTAGAACAAGGAATGTACATGAACGAAGCTTGCCGAGCCCTGACAGACGCCTATCGTTCACACACTATTCTTCCCGTTCGGCCAGAGACGAATGATAGGAGGTCAAGGCTTTAGCTGTTGGTACTAGGCCTAAAGATCAGAACCTTTGGTTCATTCCTGTAAGGATAGAATTTCGAGCAGGCACGTATCTTGTAGGCTCGGTTGTGGTACTTCTTGCCCGTGATTTCTCGAACGATATCCGTCTGATAGACTTTTCCGCTCTTATCCGCGCTCAACTCTTACATTGATAGATCCGTCTTTCCCTATACCAACCTCAGCGTCGTCGCCATACTGGTACTTCCGCTCCATACGTTCCCACTCCTGAACCGTTAGAAAAAGAACGAGACGGTTGCTGTACGCTTTGCCTTGAACCATCATCTTCGGAATTTGAGAGACGATGGGAATGACGGCTGAAAGCTCCTCGGGCGCCTCTCTGGGCATCTGGATCACGCTTGGAGGCCGTTGTGCTTCCACAGAGAACTCCACGCAAACATATTCGTTACCGAAAGCGTCATAATGCGGATGAACTGCTGTCACCCTACAGGGAAAGGTCACCTCACTCATGCATGGTCAACCTACCCACGGATAGAGGGCGAGGCATATATACACAACGCGCCGCTGGGAACAGTGACTCTTTTCAGACAGAACAGCCATCATGACAGAAGTGGTGAAAGCTATGTCAAGGCCCTTTGATGACGAAGGATACCTACTCAACCCTCGCATCTGGAACGAGGAGATCGCAAAAGAGATCGCGAGCAAACAGTTTGGAATAGCGCTCACCGATGCTCACTGGAAGTGCATTCGCCATGTTAGGAGCTACCACGAGAAGTGGTCATCCCTACCCATGGTCAAGACCATTCGCGAGGAAGCTGGTTTGACAGTGGACGAGTTTGAAGGCCTCTTCAAAAGAGGCATGAGCAGTGCCCGGGGCGTCTTATGCAAGATCAGTGGACTGCCAAAGGTACTCTGCATTGCGGCAGGATGCTAAAGGGGAACGAGAAGATGGCAGAAAGAATAGTGCTGCTCTTTGGTTGGGGACCAGAGGAGGTGGGCCGGGCGTCGACGCTTCTGTACCTCGCAGAAACAGCCTCAACCATGAATCTGGAAGTCCATGTCTTTCTCTATGCAGAAGGAGTCGTCCTCGCGCGGACCGGTACAGCGGAGAAAATGGATCCGGATATTGGAGAGAGACTTGGACGGCTTCTGAGAGACAAGAAAGTAAGATTCTACGCATGCTCTGAGGCGGCTCACAAAAGAGCGCTAGATGAAAAGGAATTGGTTCCTTCAATCTCGATGATGGGATATGCCACGTTTCTGGATAAGGCTGTTGAAGCGAAAGCCGTAATAACGGTCTAGATCAGACTTGGCAATAGATACAACGCATCACTATGAAAGGTGTTGAAAGTGATCAAGCGAAGAACGGAGGAGGCCACGGCATACGACGTAAAGGAGGCATACGGAAGCGATGCTGAGGGCGTAGCGATCAGATGGATCTCAGACCTGCGAACCGGCGGCAACGAATACCTGCATCACTTCGCTCTTCGATACTTCACAATCAAGCCGAAGGGCTACTTGGCTTCGCATATGCACCCATGGGAACAGGAGATCATAGTCACAAGAGGGAAAGCTCAGGTCGTGATGGATCATGAGACCTTTGAAGCAAATCCGGGGGATGTGTTCTACTTTGCAGCGAACGAGCTTCATGGATTCAGGAACATAGCCGACTCAGATTTCGAGTTCTACTGCATCATTGGATGTGTTGAAAAAGGCGAAAACTGTATAGGTCTGTGACTGGGGAACCGATGACGGTTTTCTTTCCTGCGGAGGGATGTCGGGAATTCACTCCTTAGGAAGGCGCTCTTCTTTCTTTAACTCGCTCAGGAGCCTTCTCTGCTTCTCCGTCAGGTTTGCAGGTGTCCTAACCACAACTCGAACTAGCTGATCTCCTCTACCTCGCCCGCGATATTCAGGCAGGCCTTTTCCCCTCAAGCGGAAGACTGTTCCTGTCTGTGTCCCCTCAGGAATGCGCAGGCTGGCACGGCTCTCCAAGGTGGGAACTTCAACCTCAGCGCCAAGAGCTGCCTCTGCGAAGCCTATCGGAACCTCGATGTATATGTTGGCTCCATCTCTCTCGAAGGCGTTGTGAGGTCTTACCGTGACGTAGACGAACAGGTCTCCTGGAGGGATCCCTGAGCCACCAGAGTCTCCTTCCCCTGCCAGTCGCAGTTGTGAGCCATCCTCAATGCCCGGTGGAACCTTGAGGCTGATCTTTCTGGCGTGCTCAACGATTCCAGTCCCTCGACATCCGGGGCATGGAGACTCAATTGTGAATCCTCTTCCGCCGCATCGGTCACATGTCTGAACCCTGACTATTCGAGCAAAGCCTGCTTCCTGCACACGTTCGATCTGCCCAGTTCCCTTACATCGTTGACAACTTTTCGGCTCCGTACCCTTTCTAGCTCCGCTTCCGTTGCAGACATCACAAACCTCTCTCCTCGGAACAGTGAGCTCCTTTGTAACCCCGGTAGAGACTTCCTCTAACGAAATTGCCAAATCGTACCTGAGGTCAGGTCCTCTTCGAGGTCTCTCCTCTCGCCAAGGCCTTCGACGGCCAAAGAACATGTCAAATATGCTGTCAAAGCCTCCGAACCCAAAGCCCAGATCCCTGAAGACCGACTCGAAGTCTGTCGTTCTGAATATGTCTTCCCAAGTGTATCTCTGGTCAATTCCAGCGTGACCGAATTGATCGTATTGACCTCTCTTCTCATCGTCAGAGAGAACAGCATATGCCTCAGAGATTTCTTTGAACTTCTCCTCTGCATCAGGAGACTTGTTCCTATCGGGATGGTATTGAAGAGCCAGCTTCCTATAGGCATCTTTTACTTGTTCCTTTTTCGCGTCTCTGGGAACGCCAAGAACCTCATAGTAGTCTCTCTTCATCTGGAACCAGACCGTTCATGTTTGGCAAGAAGAACTACGATTTCTTCTCCTCATCGACTACCTTGTAGTCTGCGTCAACAACCTTTTCAGGTTGCTTCTCCGTCTTCGTTTCTGTCCTCGGTGGAGGAGGCGCTTGCTCCTTACTAACCTGCTGGTATACGGCTGCGCCGATCTCCTGCAATACCTTCGCCAACTCTTCGGTCTTCTCTTTTATCCTGGGCAGCTCTTTTGCCCCAAGAGCATCCCTCAGCTCTGAGACTGCCTTGTCTATTTTCTCAACGCTGTCCTTTCCCAGCTTGTCCTTGAGATCTGTCTTTGTTTTCTCAGCGGTGTAGATCAAGGAGTCAGCGTTGTTGCGTGCCTCAGCTTCCTCCTTCTTCTTCCTGTCTTGCTCAGCGAACTGCTCTGCTTCCTTCATCATCCGTTCCTTTTCCGCTTCTGACAACTTGGTCGAAGCTGTTATCGTGATCTTCTGCTGGTTTCCAGTCGCTAGATCCTTTGCAGTGACGTTTAGGATTCCGTTCACATCAATGTCGAATGTAACCTCTACTTGCGGTATACCCCTCGGAGCGGGCGGTATGCCCGCAAGATTGAACATACCCAAGGAGATGTTGTCCGCGGCCATTGGCCTCTCGCCTTGCAGCACATGAACAGTAACCATGGTCTGAAAATCCGCTGCCGTGGAGAAAACCTGGCTCTTTCTTGTCGGTATAGTCGTATTCTTCTCTATCAGTCTCGTGAAGATTGCGCCAAGGGTTTCAACACCAAGTGAGAGCGGTGTAACATCCAATAGGAGAAGATCTCTGACCTCACCGGTCATCACTGCTGCCTCGATTGCGGCACCAACTGCAACACACTCCATTGGGTCTACCCCACGTTCAGCAGGCTTGCCCATTATGTCCTCAACGAATTTGCGCACGAGAGGCATCCTAGTCTGCCCGCCGATGAGAATAATCCTGTCTATGTCCTTTGGCTCCAAGGCACCTCCCTTGGCACCGGCTAGGACCTGCCTGATCGGAGCATTAATGCGCTCAACGATAGGTCCAGCTAACTCCTCTAATCTGGCTCTGGTCAGAGTCATGTGGAGATGCTTGGGCCCCGAGGCGTCTTGAGCAATAAATGGCAAGTCGATATCAGTCGTCACTGTTGATGATAGCTCTATCTTTGCTCTTTCAGCTGCCTCCTTAAGGCGTGTCATAGCCATCTTGTCGCCTCTCAGGTCGATCCCGTTCATTCTGCGAAACTCCTCTACCAGATATTCCATGACTGCATTATCGATGTCTGCTCCTCCCGTCTTCGTGTCTCCGCTCGTTGAGAGAACTTCAAACGTGGCTGCCTCTCCTGAGCTCGGCCTAGCCATCTCCATCAATGTGACATCATGAGTTCCCCCGCCAAAGCTGAACACCATTACCTTCATCGTCTTGCCAAGCTTCTCCAAGCCGTAGGAGAGACATGCAGCCGTTGGCTCATTGATCAGTCGAGAGACTTTGAACCCGGCGATCTCCGCAGCGTCTTTCGTAGCCTGTCTCTGATTGTCGTTGAAGTGGGCTGGAACAGTGATCACAGCGGTATCGACCTTCTCGGCTAGGAAAGTTTCAGCGTCACGCTTTATCTTCTGCAGAACAAATGCGGATATCTGCTGTGGGGTATACTCCTTTCCGAGGATCGAGACTTTGTAGTCAGTCCCCATCTTTCTCTTGATCTCGATGATTGTGCCTTCCGGATTGGAGCTTGCTTGGCGTTTGGCAGATTCTCCAACAAGCAGTTCGCCTTCCTTGGTGAACGCAACGACGGAGGGAAACATTTTGCCCGCCATCGTGGGTCCTTCAGCGCTTGGAATAACAACAGGTCTGCCAGCTTCCATGACTGCTGCGGCCGAGTTAGTTGTTCCGAGGTCTATGCCGAGGATCTTGGCCAACAAGTACACCTCAACTGAGACGTTTCGCGTTCAGGTTGTTACTCAAGGTAACGGATGGGGCTTTATAAACGTTACTTGCAGTAACAGCGTAGTGATTCGTTGGTCCTCGAACAACTTGGATGCTGCCTCACCTTCTTTCTGCTGATAGCTTCTGGATAGGCCTTAGATTGATTCTGCGCTTGGTTTTCGGGCAACCTCAACCATGCTCGGCCTGATAACCTTGTCGTTCAACATGTATCCTCTCCTGAACTCACGTATCACCGTGTTATCTTCATGGTCAGGAGAAGAGATGAAGCCGATCGCCTCGTGCTTTGTTGGATCAAACCTCGTTCCAACTGAATGAATCTCCGACAAGCCTTTCTGAAACAGAATGTTCTGTGTCTCTTTCAAAATCAGCTCCAATCCACCGATAACCGCATCTTTGTTGTCAGAACTTTTGCCCGCGTTCAGTGCTCGCTCAAGATCATCCAAGATTGGGAGAAGGTTGAGTATGAGATTCTCATTACTATACTTGACCATTTCTTCTATTTCTTTCTTGGTGCGCTTCTGAAGATTTTCGAAGTCGGCTTGGAGGTACTTCAGACGTGTCAGATACTCTTCACTCTTCTTTCTCTCCTCCTCTAGGGCCTTCTCAAGCCGTGCAACCTCAATGATCGGCACGAAAGTCTTCCTTCTGGAAATTTCTTTACCCTCATTCCTCTCAGGCTCCTTCGGCCCAACTTGAGAAGGGTCATGACGTACCAACGCTCAACTATTCCCTCCCCCACGCGAACTTCGGCCAGTCAAATCTTTCAACCACTACGAAGGAGCTTATAGATCCCCTCGCTTGTCGGAATGCATTGGTTGCGCAATGTTTAAATTTTTCTTGTACACGCAAACTTGGCGGGAAAAGGGAGGAAAAAAATTGGCATACCTTGCAGGTCAACCTGTACTCATACTAAAAGAAGGTACCTCAAGAAGCAGAGGCAGAGACGCTCAGCGATCAAACATGGCCGCTGCCAAGATCATCGCAGAACTTGTCAAGAGCACACTTGGTCCACGCGGAATGGATAAGATGCTTGTCGACACACTCGGAGACGTAACAGTCACCAATGACGGCGCTGCAATATTGGATGAGATCGAAGTCCAGAACCCGGCCGCGAAGATGATGGTTGAAGTCGCGAAGGCGCAAGATAAGGAGGTAGGAGACGGGACAACAACAGCGGTAGTGCTCGCAGGAGAGCTACTCAGAAGGGCTGAGGAGCTTCTCCAAGACCAGATCCATGCAACGACTATAGTCGCAGGATATAAGAGCGCAGCTGACAAGGCGCTTGAAATTCTGAATCAAGTAGCTGTTCCTGTAGATCTAAATGACAAGGAAACTCTCAACAAAGCAGCACTCACGTCGATGCGCAGTAAGATAATTGAGGGAGCGCGAGAGCATCTTGCAAAAATCTCCATAGACGCTGTCGACCTAGTGAAGGAGAAAAGAGGAGATGTCTTCACGGCAGATGTCGACAATATTCAACTTGTCAAGAAACAGGGCAAGAGCGTGCTGGACACTCAGCTTGTCAAAGGTGTGATCGTCGACAAGGAAGTGGTTCACCCCCGAATGCCGAAGATGGTGAAGAGTCCGAATATTGCGCTTCTGGACGCAGCGCTGGAGATCGAGAAGACTGAGATGAGTGCTGAGATCAGAATCACCGATCCTACGAAGATGAAGATGTTTTTGGATCAGGAAACACAAATGATGAAGAAGATGGTCGACAAGATCAAGACATCTGGCACCAACGTCGTCCTCTGCCAGAAGGGCATTGATGACATGGTTCAGCACTTCTTGGCTAAGGAGGGAATAATGGCCGTTCGAAGAATAAAGCAGTCCGATATGGAAAAGCTTGCGAGAGCAACTGGCGGCAGGGTTGTAACGGACCTGGACGACCTCAAAGCGGAAGACCTTGGTCATGCAGGCTTGGCAGAGGAGAGGAAGTTCGGCGAAGACAAGATGGTCTTCATCGAGGGTTGCAAGGACCCGAAGGCTGTCGGGATATTGATAAGAGCTGGACTTGAAAGGCTCGTTGACGAAGCAGAGAGAGGCCTCAAGGATTCGCTTCACGTAGTTGCGGATCTCGTGAAGAAGAACCGGTTGGTTGCAGGTGGAGGAGCCATCGAAGCGGAGTTGGCCAAGAGATTGAAGGAATACGCAGCGAAGGTCGGAGGAAGAGAACAGCTAGCGATCGAAGCATTCGCGGAGTCCCTTGAGTTCATTCCGAAGACTCTGGCAGAGAATGCAGGCCTTGATCCAATAGACATCATGGTGACTTTGAGGTCTTCTCACGAGAAACCGGACGGATTGTGGATGGGCATCGATGTTTTCACGGGCAAACCTGTAAACATGATGAAGAGCGGAGTGATTGAGCCGACGGTTGTGAAGGAGCAGGCAATCAAGTCAGCGGTCGAAGCGGCATCCATGATCTTGAGGATAGATGATGTCATAGCAGCAGCAAAGCCCCCGCCGACTCCGATGCCTAAGGGCGGACCAGAAGGGATGCCGCCGGAGATGTAGGGAGGCGGATGAAGTATGGCTGAAGCAGTTCCCGCTACAATCGGCGGTCAACAGGTCCTGATTCTTAAGGAAGGTTCGCAGAGAACTGTAGGGAGAGAAGCACAAAGATCCAACATTTCAGCGGCAAGAATAATCTCAGACGTTGTCAGATCGTCCTTGGGGCCGAAGGGCATGGACAAGATGCTGGTTGAGAGCTTCGGCGACATCACCGTCACAAATGATGGTGCAGTTATACTGAAGGAGATGGACATCCAACACCCGGTCGCAAAAATGATGGTGGAAGTTTCCAAGGCGCAGGACGACGAAGTGGGGGATGGGACGACCACAGCAGTCGTATTAGCTGGTGAACTCCTAACCAAGGCTGAAGCGCTACTCGACAAAGATATCCATCCGACAGTCATCGTAGACGGGTACCAAAAGGCCACGGAGAAGGCCCTTCAATTGATAAAGGGACTGGGAATCAACGTCAAGCCTGATGATAGACAGATGCTGAAGCATGTGGCGGAGGTTTCGCAGTCTGGAAAATCTCTCCGAGAATACAGCAGCCATATCGCTGACGTAGCGATAGATGCGGTTCTACAGGTCGCAGAGAAGACTGCAGAAGGCTACAAGCTTGAGATTGACGACATCAAAGTTGAGAAGAAAGCCGGCCAGTCAACTGCTGACACAGCACTCGTCAAAGGCATAGTACTCGACAAAGAAGTAGTTCATTCAGGGATGCCGAAGAGGCTTGAGAATCCGAAGATAGCACTTCTCAACTCTCCACTAGAAGTTGAGAAGACAGAGTTTGACGCAAAGCTCAGCATTACTGACCCTGATCAGATGAGCGCATTCCTCGATGAAGAAGAGAGGATGTTGAAGGAGATGGTCGAGAAAGTCGCCAAGACTGGAGCAAACGCTCTCATATGCCAAAAAGGAATAGACGATGTTGCTCAGCACTATCTGGCTAAGAAAGGAATCATGGCGGTCCGGAGGGCGTCTGAAAAGGACATGGAGAAACTAGGCAAGGCAACAGGAGCCAAGGTTGTCACAAGCATCGACGACCTTACCGCCCAAGACCTCGGCTCGGCTACACTGGTGGAGGAGAGGAAAGTCGCTGACGACAAGATGACGTTCATCGAGGGTTGCAAGGACCCGAAGGCCGTCACGATAATGGTCAGAGGCGGAACAGAACGGACAGTTGACGAAACTGAGAGATCGATCCACGACGCTCTATGTGTCGTCAGAGATGTGGTCCGCGACCCCAGAGTCGTGGTAGGAGGCGGAGCCGTCGAAGTCGAATTGGCTTCGCAGCTGAAGCGTTGGGCTGAGGGCCTCACAGGGAAAGAGCAGCTAGCGGCATTCGCATTTGCAGAGGCTTTGGAAGCGCTACCGATGACCCTAGCTGAGAACGCAGGTCTCGACCCAATCGACATACTGGCTGAGCTGAGATCGAGGCATGAGAAAGGCGAGAAGTGGGCCGGTATAGATGTCTTCTCTGGCAAGGTCGGGGATATGAGTAAGCTGAGTATCTACGAGCCCATTGCTGTCAAGGAGCAAGCCCTGAAATCGGCTGGAGAAGCCGCAACAATGATCCTGAAGATAGACGATGTGATCGCTGCTGGCAAGCCGAGGGAAGGACCTCCGTCGAAACCGGGGAAGAAGGAAGAGGAAGAGCCGTCCTCTGAGTTCGAATAGAACAGAGAACCAAACATTTTCCCCTCTTTTTGTTCTGTCACTGTTTTTTCGTTGTCAAGGCACCAAAATGAGCAGCGCCACAGTATTCTCGATCCCAGGGCAAAGAAAATCAGTCGAGAATGCCACAAGGTGGCTTGAGAACTCTAAGCCTAAACATGATGCAATTCTTTTGGGTCTGCCACAGGATCTTGAGCACTTCGTTCAAGCATATGTGCAAGGAGACATTTCTGAAGACGAACTCTGGAAAAGCTACCGGCTGATGACCGGCCTGCTTAGACCAGTGGCGGACTCACTCAGATCCAAGCTGAAGCCGCTTTTCAGTTATCTGCCTACTGTGGCACGCAAACGTGACGCCGAGATCTACTGCTACGACGATTTGGCAACACACATCCAATCAGGGAAATCCGCTGAAAGAATTCTCCTGCTCTCATATCGAGCAAAAGTTCGTTCCAACATAGACTTGGAGGAATGGCGACAGATTCTTGTAGAAGAACTACGAATCGGAAAGCCTGCTTGGAAGAGGTCACTCGAGAATCTCGTCGAGAAAACCATTCCAAATGTCGAGAACGCAATCTTTTACGAAGGGCTGCTTGGACCTTTGGTCAAGCACCTCAAAGACAGCGGCGTCTCCGTCAAGGCTGTGCACATGTCGACATACTGGCGTGCCCCGCTTGACGCGCTACGGACAGCGGCATCATGGAAAGGAGAGACATATCTGACTAAGGAAAACATCAGAAAAGCCGTAGAACTTCACATGAAGTACCTAGGTACAGTAATCTCATCAAGCGATCTCGACGAATCTGAGAGAAGATGGGCACAAATGGCTTCATTCCGGAAGAATTCCCAAGACGATGCGAGCACTTCTTCGTAACGCTCGGAAAGAAAGGCTGACAATGACCAAGATTGGTCACGAGTTCCCTCCGCAATTCGATTCTGACCGTAAGAGATAATATGATACACTGCACATCTGCAAGCAGAGCTAAGGAAGCTCAAGGAAAAAACGAAACAATGCCGAAGAAAGCAAAGAAGAAGAAAAAGAAGTAAGAAGAACGGGACAGAGTCCTGCATTCTCTATTCAATTTTCCGTGAGTCCTCTACTTCTCGATTCTGTAAGAGCTTGTTATCTGAGCCTTGTCTATGAGCATGGCGCGCACTGAGCAATATTTCCCCTCCGATAGCTGAATTGCTCTGCGAACCTTCTTCTCATCGAGGTTTGATCCTCTCAGAACATATTGGATGTGTATCCTCTCATAGTATCTCGGCGGTTCTGATCTTCGATGTCCGATCATGTTTAGGGCAAGTCCTGCGAGATTCTGACGTTGCTTCTTCAGGATTGAGACTATATCGATGCCCGTGCACCCTCCAAGTGCCATTAGGAGAAGTTGCATCGGGTTCACGCCGGAGGGACGCCCTTTCTTATCTGTCGCGTCCATAATTGCAGACTTGCCGTTGGCGTTTGTTCCCTTGAACCGTAGTTCTCCTAGCCACTCGACTCTAATCTCTGCTTCCATCAGATCACCAACTTGTCAGATCACTTGGCTCTAATGCAAGCCACGAGTTCTATCTCGACCTTTATGCCCGGAGGCAACACGACGCCGATTGTCGATCGTGCAGGGGGATCTTTCGGAAAGAACTTCACGTATTCTCCGTTCATTCGAGAGAACTCATTCATATCTGCCATGAAGACGGTCGCCTTGACGGTGTCGTCAAGAGAGGCTCCGCCTGCTTTCAGGATTGTTTGCAGATTGACTAGAGCTTGATGGGTCTGCTCTTCAATGGTTGTTCCCATCTCACCAGTCGCGGGATTCCTACCAACCTGTCCTGCGCAGAAAAGAAAGCCGTCTACCTTGACTGCCGGGCTGTACGGCCCAACCGGCTTAGGAATTCCCTCTCCTTTCACTACGATCTTGACCGTACCGACCACTTCCATGTCTCGTTAAGTTCTCAGCATTTTAAGCTTACTATATGAGGAAAGAATGAGTCAGCCAGGTGTTAAGCCTCTCCCACATGGCTTCTTGAATTTAGAGCCGGGGACAGGAATCGAACCTGTGTCAAGCGGCTCTGCAGGCCGCTGCCTGAACCATTCGGCCACCCCGGCATCTGTGATCTCCGAGAGTTAGCGGCGTACTTGCCGCTTGTTCTGGTGCATCCGCCTCCAGATCGTTAGGTGAGGTAAATCATATAGTACTACGCCAAGTTGCTGCAGTTCACTCCGAATCCGGTCGGCCTTTTGATATTCTCCCTCAGCTCTAAATGCGTCTCTTTGCTCTAGAATCAACTGAACTAGACCTCCAAATGCCTTGTCATCCTCTCGCCGGAGCTCCGATTTCACGAGATCGCCGAAGAGGACGCAACCCGCCGAATTCAGGAAATCCTGAGTCACCGACGCCGTGGGCTGACTGATATCTTCGCCACTATTGAGGTAGTTAGAAATCCTTCGCGCCAATTCGAGTAGGGCGGACAGTGCAAGTGGAGCATTCAGGTCGTGAGTCATCGCGCCCTCAAATGTGAGTCTCGAACGCCTGAGCTGCGCAAGTAACGCGTCCTCACTTGGAATCTCGGATGATCGTCCTTTGACGGCATAGTGCCCGACTATTGCCCATAGTTCGCTGATTTTGTCCGCATGCACGAGCGCTGTGTGAAACGCACCCTCGTCCATGTTCATAGTCTTCCTGTAATGGGTTGAAAGTAGGAATATTCTGACTGGGAGGGCACCGTACTTCTGGACCGCGTCTCGAACCGAAACGAACTCTCTTGTCGATTTTGACATCTTTCGCCCATTTAGTAGAAGATGCCTGACGTGCAACCAGTACTTGGCAAGCGGTTTTCCGGTTACCGCCTCGCTCTGCGCTATCTCATTCTCATGATGAGGAAATCTGTGTTCCTCTCCTCCGCAGTGCATGTCAAAGCTCTCACCCAGATATTTCATTGCCATTGCGGAGCACTCAATATGCCAGCCTGGCCTGCCGTGCCCCCAGGGGCTGTGCCAATACGGCTCTCCTGGTTTTGATTTTTTCCACAACACGAAGTCTCCAATCTCCTCTTTTTCGTATTCATCCTTGCTCACTCGCCTGCTCAAACCAGCCTCAAGCTTATCCTTGACTATTCCTGAGAGTTTTCCGTATGGCTCAAATTCTGAGATTCGAAAGTAGACGCCGTCATCTGTCTCATACGCGAACCCTTTCTTGACCAGCTTTTCAGTTAGCTCTATCATCTCTTGAATGTGTTGCGTGGCAAGAGGATGCATGTTAGCTGGTGCTATGCCAAGCTTCAACCTGTCCTCGAAGTATGATTGCGTGTAACGACTGACGTATTCTTGGAAGCTTTCGCCAGATTCATTGAGCCGTCGCAGAATCTTGTCATCTACGCCTATGTCCGTCACGTTTGAGACATGAAAGACCTCGTAGCCCAAGTACTCCAAGTATCGCTTCAGTACATCCCAGACGACGTACGCCCTAGCATGGCCAAGGTGCATAAGATCGTTAACAGTGAGACCGCATGTGTACATCCTGACGCGGTTTGGGTTGAGTGAAGTGAAGGGTTCCATACGTTTGGTGAGGCTGTTGAACAGAACAAGGTGAGGCCCCGGGCTTGAAGACGTCTTGAGTGCGGGCTGAGAATCAGAGTCTCTTAGACTTGGCTGCGGCTCAGATGCAAACTGGGCCACCGTGCTTCATCAGCAGGCACCGTTCGCAACAGGCTCTCACCGAACATATAAGCGTAGTGCCACATGGCTGATTAACTTCTACGCTTGACACACTAGTCGCCCTCTCCTATAGCCCGCATCTCTCAAGTCGTCGTTACATTCACGTATTTTGAAGAAGGAGATTCTCAAGAACCTAGCTTGGCTCAAGGAATCTCATGTCTCAGCAGATCTTCGTATGTCTCTTGTGAGCGAATCAGCCTACCGACCCCATTCTCAATCATGACGACAGCGCATCTAGGGTATGAGTTGTAATGGCTTGACATCGTGAATCCATATGCACCCGTGTCGAGCACTGCGAGCAAGTCTCCTTCCACAAGCTTCGGCAGCATTCTGTCCTTCGCAAGGTAGTCGCCTGATTCGCAGCATGGCCCTCCGACGTTGTATCTTGTTGTAGCCGTTTCCAACGCCTTGTTCGCGACGAGGACTTGGTGGTAAGCGTCGTACAGTGCAGGTCTAAGAAGAAGGTTCATACCGGCGTCGACTATCGCCCAGTTTCTTCTGCCTGCTTCCTTAACGATGCCGACGGTTGTGAGTAGGATTCCAGCGTCCGCGGCCACGGCTCTTCCTGGCTCAAGGATCAACGTTGGCAAAGGCAGATTCCGCTCTTGAGCACTCTGCATGATTGAGGAAACCACTGCCTGAGCATACTCGTTTGTAGATGTGTGGGGGTGGTTAGGTGCGTTTGGGATCCCTAGCCCGCCGCCGACATCGACCAAGCTGATCTCCAAGCCAAGTTTGTCGTGTATGTCGCCGATCAGATTGAAAATACGGTGAATACTGTCTTTGAACGGGTCGACGCTCCTTATGTCCGATCCAATGTGCGCCAAAATCCCCGCAACAATGAGGTTCTTATCCTTGCTCGCCAGTTTATATGCTTCAAAGGCGTCTTCGATCCAAACTCCAAACTTGTGTTCTCGAAGTCCTGTCGCCAAATACTTATGGGTCGATGTCGGGATGTCTGGATTTACTCGAACCCCGATCGTTGGCCTTTTCCCTACCTGAACAGCGACTTGGCTGATCTTCTCAATCTCTGCCATAGAGTCAACGTTAATGAGTCTCACTCCTGTTTCAATCGCTGTCTTCAGCTCCTTTGACGTCTTGTTTGGGCCATCGAAAACTATCTTCTCTGGCGAGACTCCGGCTTTCAGCGCGATGTGGAGTTCGCCTCCAGAGGCAACCTCGGCTCCGGCTCCCTCATCCTTAAGTAGCTTGCAGACTGCGAGATGGCTGTTCGCTTTGTAGGCGAAGCAGATCAGAACCTTGTCATATATTGCCTTGAAGGCGGTCTCGAAGCTCCCATAATTCTTCCTTAGTCTCTCTGCGCTCAAAGCGTAGAGGGGGCTTCCGAACCGTCTTGCTAGGGATACAGAGTCGACACCATCTATGAGCAGGTGACCTCTCGCGTCGACAGAGAGGTGATCCCTCCCAGCTAGGTCAGAGCGCAATCACTATCCCCAGAGATCAGCTAGCTCGTTCCCATATGCAAACAGAGCGGGCGTTCCGCCAGTGTGTATGAAGACGGCTGTTTCGTCCCTCTCGAAGTACCCTTGATGAATCAGATCGATGAGCCCCCACATCGCTTTTCCTGTATAGACAGGGTCTAGGAATATTCCTTCCGTTCTCGCAACCATTGTGATCGCATCAACGACTTCTTTCTGGAGGATTCCGTAACCCTTTCCCGCGTATTGGTCAAGGAAGTTCAGATCTTTCAGAGAAACTGAAACGTGCGAGTCTACGAGTCTTGCACAGCCGTTGGCGATGTCAACGATCTTGTGGATCAATGGTTCGCGGGAAGCTCCGTCGCTAATTCCGAGGATCTTGCCTTCGAAGTTCAACGCCTTGGCTGCGAATTGGAGGCCTCCTTGGGTTCCCCCTGAACCTGAGGAAAAGGTTACGTGGTCCACCCTGACGTTCATTTCGACCGCTTGAGAGACTATTTCCAACATGGCGTTTGCGTAAGCTATGGCACCGATGGGGTTCGATCCTCCTGATGGTATGATGTATGGCGTTCCTCCGCTGTCTCTGACTTCTTCCGCTGCATCCTCCATAGCCGGCAAGGTATTTCTGGCATCAGGTGGAACGGTTCTGATCTCAGCGTCGAGAAGCTGATCCAAGAGGAGGTTGCCGCTGGTCTCTTTGGGTAGTTCTCCGCGAAGGATCAGTATTGGGCGCATCCCATACTTCTTCGCTGCGGCGGCAGTGAGTCTCGCGTGATTCGACTGTAGGCCGCCTGTGGTTATTATTGTGTCTGCGCCTTTCTCTATCGCGTCGGCGAGCAAGAACTCAAGTTTCCGAGCTTTGTTTCCCCCAAGGGCGAAGCCGTTGTTATCATCCCTTTTGAATAGTATTCGAGGCCCTTTAAGCACCCTACTGAGTCGGGGCGCCTCTTCTAGAGGAGAGGGCAGATTTGCCAAACGGACTCTCGGCAGTTTACCAATCTGCATCTATGATTGGCACCAACCCAACCTTACGCGCAGTTGAGTTAAACCGTTTTCCCTAGGAAACGGTGAGACATGAAACCGACACGCTTAAGTCATGTTTGTTCTTCTCTGTGGGGGGAAGTGAGCTGAGCGTGGCATCCACACCGCCTCGACGACTGTACAGGTCTAATGCGAATCGGATGATTGCAGGCGTATGCGGTGGAATCGCCGAGTACCTGAACGTGGATCCGACACTGGTCCGACTGGGTTTTGTTCTTTTGGTGTTTGTTAACGGAGTAGGAATACTACTCTATTTGGTCATGGCGATTGTTACTCCAAGGGCTCCGGCAGGCGTTTCGCCCCCAACGCCATCGGGGATTCCATTAGATCTTTCTTGGTTGGGCCCTGCAATCTTGCTATTCGTAGGATTGGGGTTAGTTGCGTTTGGGGCGGCGTGGGCGTTTGATCAAGTAGCTCCTTGGTTCTGGGGATTTCGGAATTTCTGGTACATTATCAGAACACTAGCTTGGTTCTTCTGGTCGGCGTTGCTGATCGCGGTCGGACTTGTCATAGTAGTAGTGGCGTTGAAAAGGAGATAATGGCGGGCTCTGAGCACTTGAAAGAATCTAGTCGATACAGAATCGGCAGGAATCTGAGGGCTGCGTCACTGGGTGTCTTCCTCGTCTTGGTCGGAGTTTTTCTCATAGTCTATCCATTGGTCGCTGAGATACGAGCGTTCTTGTCTGATCTGAGTTTTGTCCCACTCTTTGACCAAGTATACTACCCAGCACCTTCCTCTCCACATCCTCTGTTCTATCATATTCTCAGGAACTTCTTCATGGCTTGGAGTGTGTGGCTGGGGGTCCTTACAATCGTTCAGCTTGCGACCAAGGGTCGCGCCAGAAGAGTGGCTCACACGTTGGGTGACTGCGTCTTCTGGATTGGCGCAGCGTACTTACTGGACAGAATTGGTCTTGGGGCGCTGGCGTTCGGATCGTTTCTAGCGCTACTTGTAGTCGTTGCAGGGGTCAGCTTGATCATTCGGGCCCTGACCATACTAAGCCTAGACAAGCTCCGATATTGATTGGAAACGGACTTACGCAACTACGTATTTTTGTCCGGGCATTCATTTGTCTGCAATCTCCAGCTATTCTTCTTCCCAGAGTCTTGGCGATCTACAGATCGCCTTCCATTGGTAGGAGATCTACATTCGGACCCGAAGCCTGTGAAGCTCCAAAGGGGCTTCCCCTGCAGATCACGTTCGTCTATCTCTCTTGTTTATATCGGACACGGCAAACCTTGATCGGGGGGCGAGTAGGTGGATCGAATGATACGGGCCTCAGCTACCTGCAATCATCGGTGGGTGTACTTAGTGAATCAAGTGGAGTTCCACTTGAAGAAATGTACTAGGTGCGGCGAGACGGTCTCAGAAAGCTAGCTATACGTCAACCAGTTGCAGTATTGCCAGTCTATTCTCTCATCACTCGCTAGCCCATTTAGAAGGGGAGAGAATTTGCCATGCTTTCGAATCTTTCCTGCCTAGATTGATGCGACGATTGGCTTCCAGCTTGTCGGTAGCCCCTTCCTCATCTGACAGCTTTCTCTACCGGGGCGTAATCGATATCGTATCCAAAGTGTCTCGGCCCGAATAGGCTGATTCCCTTGTCTGTTCGCCAGAGCTTATCGGCCCTGAATCCCAAGATCTCGACTTCTCTTCCGATCTGAGACTTCAGATTTGGAACCCATGCCGAAAGCCCTTCTCCACTGGTTGCGTCAATCATGCATATGGAATCAGGACACGTAGCGTACGGCTTGCGACCGATCCATGTGATCAGGTA
>CAZZFQ010000019.1:19434-23173 GCA_964653695.1 uncultured Candidatus Bathyarchaeia archaeon
ATATGGAATCAGGACACGTAGCGTACGGCTTGCGACCGATCCATGTGATCAGGTATTCGTTCTTGTACCATATGTCCAGACGGCGGCCGCGGGAATCGCCTAAGCCCTTGAGTCTTATGTCTCCCCACATGAATCCCCCCTCCTCCTTTCTCGTCCAAGATGCGACCCTACCTCGGAAGAGGCGGACGCAGTCTGGCTCAGATTTGAGGATTGATTCCACGGGGCTAAGTGCTTTCTCTCTGCTGTTCCTTACGAGGGAACCAAGCCTAATGCTTCGCGATATCGAGTTGCGAACCACACCTTTCTTGTAGTTGGCTGCGGTGCTAGGGGCCCTAGCGACGCTGACCATCCCCCCGGATATGACTGCCATGTAGCGTGCTATGTCTTCGCCACGATAGTCATCTATTGCCTTCTTGAGGATCATGAGGTCTCCTATTGTGTTCGCCATAGTCATGGGTGTGACTGGGATGCCCGCTACGTGAGTGGTGGAAAGTGACATCTCAGGTTTGGCTCTTCCACAGGCATCCGCGTCGATTGCTGGTTTCCCTTCAAGGGCCGCTAGATACATGGGTAGAACGGTGTTTCCTGGGCCTATCTCGCTTGGAACGTAGCTAAAGAAGCGCTTTCCGATCAGGGCCTCAAGTTCCCTTATCGCCTTCTGAGCCGCGAGGGTTTGAAGTTCAACAGGGCTTTGCTTCTCGATAGGAGCAAGGTAGGGCTTGAGTTTGTCTTTGATCTCTTTCCCTACTCCACCGCCTACCCCAGCGGTTATGCAGAGGTATTCCTCGTCGGGAATCTCTGTAGGATCTATCAAGGAGAACTGTTTGCCTGAATCACAGATCGTATTGATGAGTTGCCTGCCTAATTGCTCGCTTCCTCCCCCTCCGCATCCAAGTATGCCCGTGCCGACAAGGAGATCAGACATATCCTGCTTAGTGAGAGTTCTCATTTCCGGCTCGACCAGCGAACTGCCTCTGTGGAATATTTAAGATTATACTGACCCATGTTTGGTCTAGCTTCGCAGTTGGAGACCTTTCACGAAGAAGAGCGAAGCTCTAAAGTCGAATCTGACGAAGAATGTACCTACAGGGTGATGATAAATGGAGGTTCTGGAAGCCATAAGAACAAGGAGAAGCGTTAGGAGCTTCAAGGCCGAAAAAATCTCTGATCAAGATGTCGTGAAGATACTGGAGGCTGCTAGGTTGGCTCCCTCGGCAGGTAACAGGCAGCCGTGGACCTTCATCTACATAAGGGATCCACAGGTTCTCAGGATGGTGAAGAATTGCTCTCCAGGGTTTTATGCAGACGCTACTGCTGCGATAATTGCAGGGATCGAGAAGAAGTTTGAGAAGAGGGGACTTCTCGATGTGTGCTTCGCGGCTGAGAACATGCTCTTGGCGGCTCACGCCTTAGGGATAGGCAGTTGTCCCATTGTCTCCTTCAACGGTGAAGCCATAAAGAAGATTATTAATGCTCCAGAGAACTGGGAGACGGTGCTCGTAGTGTCTCTCGGCTATCCGGATAAGGTTCCCAAGCCTCCTCCTAAGAAAGCCCTCTCCGAGATCGTCTACGTAGATTCCTTTGGAAAGAAGTGGGAGAATCTGGAGGTGCCTTAGATTGGCTGAGAATTTGGAAGACCGCTTCTTTGACATTCTCCTGCGTACCCTTAACTACTCCATAGAGTTCGCCAACGAACCGAGCTACGCCTCTCTGAGGTTCATGGATCTCTTCAGCAGCCTTCTAGGACTTCAGCCTCTCGCAAGGGACCTGTCACGAGATCATTTCTATGAGAAGCTTAGAGAGAAGATCAAGGATAGGGAGTTGATAAGAGATCAGGAGACACGGTCAAAGCTTCAGACTGAACTCCTAGAAATGTTCGTAAACGAGTGGAAGAGACGGACAGGTCATTCCTATGCCCCTTAGCCATACAGGACTTGGATAAGGGCCTCCCATTATGCTTAAGGTAACGAAGACAGCATTCCAGACGTAAGGCTTAATACTGCACGCTCAGGAAGACCTAGCATTCTGGAGGCCTTAACTCATGAAAATTGGTATAGTAAAGGCGCTACTGACTGCAACTATAGTATCGGTTCTTCTGGCACCGCTGATGACCTCTCCTGCAATAGCTCAGCCAAGATATGGAGGCACACTAGTGTGGGGAATTGGCAGTGATCCTCCGACTCTTCGTGGGGCAAGCGCATCAACTTTCTTGTTCCAGCAGGTTCAAGCGCAACCCTTCAATTGCCTAGTCCGCAACGATTTCAACACTGGCGAATGGAAGCCAGAACTGGCAGAGTCATGGCAGATCTCTCCTGACGGACTACGCGTGACATTCAACCTAGTGCGAAACGCTACATGGCATGATGGAAAACCGTTTACCTCAGCAGACGTAAAATTCAGCCTTCTGAAAGTGATCCCCAAGTATGTCAGTTTTGGGGCATCGTTTAATGACTCTGTGAAATCCATAGATACACCTGATGACTACACCGTAGTAATCAATATGAAGAAGCCGTATCCGGCAATGTCTTCTCCATCTATAGGAATTGGCGGCTCTGGTTGGAGCATTATGCCTAAGCACCTCTATGAGAATACTGACTTCGATACCAATCCGTACAACGTTAAGCCCGTCGGTACTGGTGCCTGGAAATTCGAGGAGTGGGTGAGAGGCGACCACATAACTTACGTTAGGAACGAGAAGTACTTCAAGAAAGGGCTACCGTATCTCGACAAGATGATCTACAAGGTGATCCCGGCTACGGCCGCTCGGGCCCTAGCTTTCGAGAAGGGAGAAGTGGACTTCATGTGGGCCATGGTTCTGGCGTACTCAGACGGTGCAAGGCTTATGAAAGACATACAAGATGGGAAGCTGCCGGGCAAGAAGGTGTGGCTCTACCCCAGCCAATCAGGATCCTGCGATGTCCTAATCTTCAATTTGCAGCCTGAAGGCCCAGCCTTCTTCAAAGATGTCAGAGTAAGAAAAGCTATCGCGTATGCAATAGATCAGAAGAAGATATGCGATCTCGTGTACTACGGAACGGCTCTTCCTCAGCTAACACCTGTCTCTCCAGCTCCCGCATGCAGATGGTACTACGACGCGGACACAAAACAACCGGCATACGACCCAGCCATGGCAAACAAACTCCTAGATGAAGCAGGATACATTAAAGGACCAGGCGGAATCAGATTCAAGATGAGAATAACAGTTGACCCCATAGGCTATCCAACGCACCTCAAAGAAGGGGAAATCCTAAAGGACGCTTTCAAGGAAGTTGGAATCGACTTGAGCATAGTTACATTAGAAACCGCAGCCTGGCACGATGCAGTATTCACGCGCTGGGACTTTGACACATTCGTCTTTCCGATGTCCACCGGGCCAGACCCAATGCTAGTCCAGCAGTATTACACAGGGAAGGGCATCCGACGAGTTTCCTGGTCGAATGCTGGAGGGTACAACAATTCGAAGGTCAACGAGCTGTTCTATGCGTCTGAGGTTGAAATGAACAAGGCGAAACGAGCAGACCTTGTCAAGCAAGCAACAAAGACAATGGTGGAGGACCAAGCAGCCGTCTGGCTAGTTACAAGGCAATACGTAAACGCTCTCAATCTGGACTTCTCAGACCAATTCCAACCTGGGGTCTGGGAATACGGAGGCGGAATAGGATTCGCACGAACGGAGGGCGTCTACTGGCTCAAGGCACCAGCACCGACGACGACAGTTGCAACTCCAACTGCCACAGTC
>CAZZFQ010000020.1:0-22336 GCA_964653695.1 uncultured Candidatus Bathyarchaeia archaeon
TCGAAATGCGTCATGGCTTATCGTCGAGTGATTACTAGCCACGTTCTAATAAGAGATAGCACAGGTCTCCGAATGGTGTATACGCTTGGCAGTAGGGCGCTTCCAAGTGATGGCGACTCTCCAAGCCGCTAGGGCGCTGACGTTAGGGCTGTCAGAACTAGAAGCCAAGTCTTGGGGCCTTAACAGAGCCATCTTCTACGCTGCGGCGAAGAGAGGATTCAAGGAGAAGGCTCCCCCTCGCAGACGTGAGTGGAAGGAAGTTCTGCAGAGGCCGGTCCGTGTAACTCGTGAAGCCTACTTTCTCGGCGATGAGATGGCGTACAAGGCGAAGAGAGGAGGCAAGACGTACTTCACCATTGGAGGGGAAGTCCAAACCGAATCAGACTTCCGTAGGCAGATAGAAACTCGCTTTGGATCGGCTTTCAACAAGGCTTGGAAGGAAGCTCTAGCTATCGTCCAGCAGTTCCCAAAGGAAATTCTGCTTTCACAATCCGGATTCTTTGAGCAGATCTATAAGCCGAGACGGGACGACCTGGCGGCGAAATGGACTGAAGTTGCAGAGTCCTCCTAACGTGTAACTAGTTCGAAGAAGCCACCGAGGAAAGCCTTAAGCTACAAAGGTTTGGAACTATCTAAGTCTTAGTCCATGCCTGAACTATGTTCAGAATAACTTCTACAGCTTTCTTCATATCCTGAACGGAGACCCATTCAAGTTTCGAGTGAAAGTTATGTCCGCCTGTGGCGATATTCGGTGTTGGCAGACCCATGTAGCATAGGCGAGCGCCGTCCGTGCCTCCCCGAATGCTATGAAGCCTGGGCTCTAGGCCGGCCGTCCGAACGGCCTCTATAGCCTTCTCAACCACCTCTGGATACCTGTCAAGCACATGCTTCATGTTACGATATGATTCCTCAACCTTGAACTCAAAACTCGACCTAGGATAGTTTCGCACAGTTTCTTGTGCAAGGTTTCTGAGGAACTCCTCTTTCTCCTTGAGGGCTTTCACCTCGAAGTCACGGATAATGAATTTGACAGTTGTAGTCTCAACTCCACCTTGGATAGAGTTTGGATGAACGTATCCCTCCTTCTTCTCCGTCGTTTCTGGCGACATCTCTCCTCTAGGAAGCTTCTCAACGAAGGCCGAGGCGATCTTGATAGAGTTGACAAGTTTGCCTTTGGCGTATCCTGGATGGAAGATCACGCCTCGAAACGTTATGGTCACTGAGTTCGCACAGAATGTCTCATTTTCAACTTCGCCGATGGTTTCTCCATCAAGCGTATACGCATACTTGGCTCCAAACTTCTTCACATCAAAATACTTCACGCCTGTCCCCACTTCCTCGTCAGGTGTGAACGCTATTTTGATGGTTCCGTGCTCGAGCTCTGGATGCTTAACAAGATAATGAACTGCGTCCATAATCTCTGCTATACCTGCCTTATCATCTGCTCCCAGGAGGGTCGTCCCGTCAGAAGTGATTATGTCGTTCCCGATCTTCTTCGCCAATTCTGGACTTTCAGATGCCCTGATGATTTGGCTACGATCTCCCTGCAGAACTATGTCCCCGCCGGAATAGTTCCTGTGAATCTGAGGCTTCACATCTTTTCCTGAAACTTCTGGCGAGGTGTCCATATGCGCAACAAGACCTATGGTCGGAATCGCCCGTTGGGTATTGCTAGTCAATGTGGCGGTGACGTAGCCGTACTGATCCATCGACGCATCCTTGAGGCCAAGCTCCTTCAACTCTTCCACAAGTTGCTTCGCTAGTTCCTTCTGTTTCTCGGTACTTGGATAGGTCCCGGTGCCTTCAGCTGACTGAGTGTCGTACTTCACGTACCGCAGAACACGCTCAACAACTGTTTCTCCGATTTTGACTTCCTTCATGCAAGTCGCCTCTAATCAGGCTCACAAGATCAGTTGTCCTAGAGATATAAGAGATGGAGATTCACTCTACCGAAGTACATGAGCACATTTGTGCTAATGCTCTTGCCTCCGACAAAATACTTTTTATGCGAAATTGCCACATTGAAGCGCATCAGTCTCGTTCGGCGGAACTTGTCGAAGTGGAAGCAAAGGGTCAGTCTGTTGGTGAGGGTGACGGTGACCAGGCCAAAGGAAGCATGTGCGGTCGTCGGCGCGCACAGTACTATCAACGAAGTGGTCGACGACCTGTGGCACGCAATGCTTGCACTCCAACACAGAGGGCAAGAAGGAAACGGTCTATTCACGTTCGACGGATCGAGGTTCTATCACCAAAAGACGCTCGGCCTAATAGATGAACTTGAGAACTTTCATTCTCTTCACGGGACATGTGGAATAGGGCACGTCAGATATTCGACAACTGGGCTGTCGCCGCTTGACCAGAGCAAGCGAGGGGGCCAGTCTCAGCAGGCCGCTGAAAACTCAGTTCAACCTTTCTTCCTGAGTTATCCAAAGGGCGGAATAGCGATCTGTCACAACGGAAATCTAGTGAACTATATCGCGCTACGTCAAGAACTAACACGGCAGGAAAGATTCCTATCCTCAGACTGCGACGCCGAGGTCATCCTTGGATATCTTGTGAAGGAATTGTCTGAAACTCGAGATCTTGAGAAGGCTGTTTCAAGATCCATGACGGCTCTTGAAGGAGCATACTCGGCCGTAATGATTACAGGCGAACGAGAACTAGTTGCCTTCAGAGATCCTCATGGCTTCAGGCCACTGTGCTACGGAAGAACGGCAGACAAGACCATCTTTGCCTCAGAAAGTGTGGGCCTCGACGCAGCAGGCGCAGAACTGATCTCCGACGTAAGGCCCGGAGAAATGATCATTGTCAACTCGGAAGGAGAGGTCGAAAGAAAGAATCTTGCGCCAAACAAGCGAACGGCGCATTGCATGTTCGAATACGTATACTTCAGCAGACCAGACTCAGTCATAGATGGCAGTGAGGTCTATCCAGTTCGCATTAAGCTCGGGCAAGAACTGGCTGCAACGTACGAAACCGATGCAGATGTGATAGTTCCTATTCCAGATACCGCTCGGCCAGCAGCTGAAGGCATAGCAAGAATAACTGGGATCGAGATCTCTGAAGGATTGATCAAGAATCGCTACGTTGGCCGAACGTTCATAATGCCAGGGCAGAGCCGCAGGGAGAACTCTGTCGCTCTCAAACTCAACCCTGTCAAATCGATTCTCAAGGATAGAAAAGTGATACTTGTAGACGACAGCATTGTAAGAGGGACAACTTCAAGGAAGATTGTCAATCTCGTTAGGGCCGCAGAACCGAAGAGCGTTGAGTTCTGGGTTACCTGCCCCCCAATTATCTCCCCTTGCTTTTACGGAATCGACATCTCCACTCATCAGGAGCTCATTGCTGCAAGGAAATCAGTTCCAGAGATAGCAGAAACTCTGAATGCCGATCGAGTTTGTTATCAGACGCTCGACGGCTTAGTCAACGCTCTGGGATTCGATCGAAACGAACTATGCATGGCTTGTCTCACAGGGGAGTATCCAACCCCACTGGCGCAGAGTATCGCTGATAGGATGAGTGGTCAACTGGGAGAAGGAGATACGCGCAGATACTGGGAGCGCGAACTTCCCGCATGAAGAAAAGAAACATCCTTGTCGTTGGGTCAGGGGGAAGAGAGCATGCCTTGGTGTGGAAACTTCAACAAGACAAGAACGTTGGCAAAGTATTCTGCGCACCAGGCAACGGCGGGATCTCGAACAGCATTCCGATACAAGTAACGGATTTTGACAGGCTAGCAGAATTCGCCCGAGAAAACGAATGCTTCACCGTCGTAGGTCCGGAAGAGCCTTTGGCCAAGGGAATCACCAACACGTTTCTGTCTAGGGGCCTGGAGATATATGGAGTGACCAAAGAGGCCGCGATAGCCGAAAGCAGCAAGATATGGGCAAAGCTCTTCATGAAACAACAAGGCATTGCCACGGCTGAGTTTCGCACATTTGAGGATCCAGCACGCGCAGTTGACTACGTCAAGGAGAAAGGCGCTCCAGTTGTGGTCAAGGCAGACGGGCTTGCCGCGGGAAAAGGTGTAGCAGTATGCCTAACGGAAAACGAAGCGCTAGCAGCCATTGATGATATGATGATTCAGAAAAAGTTCGGCAGTTCAGGAGAGCGAATCATGGTTGAAGACCTGCTAGTCGGTGAAGAAGCGTCTTACATGGTTATTGTTGATACGGAGAGCCAGGCGTATGTACCTTTGGCTTCTTCACAGGATCATAAGCCGATCTTCGACGGAGATCAGGGACCTAACACCGGAGGGATGGGCGCCTACTCCCCAGCCCCAATAGTCACGGACGACTTCGAGGACGAGATCCAGAAAAGGATAGTTGCGAGATTCATTGACGGAATGAGACACGCGAACATAGAGTTTAAGGGCACTCTATACTTGGGACTCATGATCTGTGAAGGGCAGCCATACGTACTAGAATTCAATGTCAGGTTCGGCGATCCGGAGATACAGCCGATAGTTCTCAGAATGAAATCAGATCTTTTTCCATACCTTGATGCATGTGCAAACGGACGCTTAGCCGAAACTGAAAAGATCGAATGGTCCAGCCAGGCAGCAGTCTGCGTCGTCATGGCATCATCCGGGTACCCTGGCCAATATCAGAGGGGAAAGACCATCGTTGGCTTGGATGAAGTGGCAAGGATCAAGAACGCAGTTGTCTTTCACGCGGGCACAGTTAAAGAGGGATCAAGCTTGGTTACGAGCGGAGGACGCGTTCTAGGTGTTACAGCTCTAGGCGACACAGTACCGCAAGCAATTGAAGAGACCTATCGGGCTGTCGACAAGATCCACTGGGATGGAGAATATCATCGAACCGATATCGGAAGGAAAGCGTTGAGGCATCTTCATGCCTCCTAGAAAGATATTCAATCCGAACCGTCGCGCAATGCCGATGAGAGTAGCCTGCTTCATGTCAGGATCCGGAACAAACGTCGTCAAGATACTTGAAAACCAGCTTCGGAAAGGCAGCAGCTGCCCCTACAGAGTAGTTCTCATATTCACAGACGTATTTGACCCCTCAAACCAGAAATGTAGAGCTCAATCAATATCATCTAAGCATGATGTCGCCTACGAACACAATGATATCGTGGACTTTTACAAGCGTCGCGGCCTGGAATCGAAGAAGAATCTTTCACTTAGACCGGAATACGACAAAGTGACGCAGCAGATGATAGAGAAATATGATCTTGATCTTATCACACTTTGCGGCTACATGAGTATAGTGACTCGCCCTCTATTGGAACGCTACAACGATCGCATTGTGAATGTGCATCCAGCTGATCTCTCAATAAGAGAAGGTGATAGAAGAAAGTATACGGGTCTCAACGCGGTTCGAGACGCCATACTCGCAGGAGAAAAGAAACTTCACTCGACAACGCATATCGTTCGAGAGAAGGTGGACTACGGAGAGATTCTGATGCGATCTCCACCAGTAGACGTGATTCTTCCGAAAGGTGTCACTTTGCAAGATCTTCTCAGGCCTGAGAACGCAGCTCTTATCAAGCGAGTTGCTGCAGAACATCAGGCAAGATTGAAGGAACAAGGCGACTGGGTGATCTATCCAAAGACCTTGGAGATGCTGGGCGAGGGCAGATACGCAGTTGACGATCAAGGGAGCGTCTATGTTGACGGTGTTCTGATGCCGAACGGCCTTCGTCTGTAATAGATCGGAAGCGATCGAATGCTGAACGTAGGCGTGCTGGCTTCAGGAAGGGGTTCGAATTTTCAAGCGATAATGGATCATCAGAAACTGGATGTCTTTCAAGACGTGAACGTGCGAGTGCTCATCTACAACAATCCCGATGCCCTTGTAGGTGATACAGCTCGAAGGTATCAGGTCGCAAACCACCTCGTCGACCATAGAGGCACGGATCGAGTAGAGTTTGAGCGTCAGATAATGGATATCTTGGATTCCTACGCTGTGGAACTAGTCTGCCTTGCTGGCTGGGACAGAATAGTTGGATCAGACTTCTTCCGAAAGTATCGCTGGAAGACAATGAACATTCATCCTGCCCTTCTTCCCTCTTTTGGATGGAAAGGACTGAACGCGAGATACGTCCATGAGGCGGCACTTGAACATGGCGTCAAAGTGACTGGGTGCACTGTATACTTCGTCGACGTAAGCGTTGAGAAAGGACCAATAATCATTCAACAACCAGTCAGGATCCTAGAATCGGAGAGACAGTTGTTTAGAGAACGTCGAGAAGACGCGATTCAATCGCTCTCAGACAGGGTTCTCATACAGGAACATCGGGTCTACTCGAAGGCAATTCAGCTCCATGCTGACGGAAGACTAAGAGTCGACGAGTCTGTCTCTCACAGCGAAGGAGAGACCCGAACCAGCAGAGTCGTTGCAGTAGACCTGAGCGATGACTGGGAGAGGCGATGGAGCGAGAGGCAACGGATTTTCATTGAGCAGCAGAAAGCCTCGTGGGCTGGGAAGGGGAGGCACATTGCGGAGGAGTAGCATTGACGGTCGTCATGCGTGCCGAGCAGATTTTTGACCAAACCAAAGAGAAAGTTGCGAAAGAAGTGCGTGAGCTTAAGAAGATAGGAATTACGCCAGGGCTTGCAGCCATACTTGCCATGGATGATGCAACAGCCAAGATGTACGTTTCGATGAAGCAGGCAGACTGTAGAGAAGTGGGGATTTACTCTGAGATCTGCGAATTGTACAACTTTCCCCCGGAAACAAGGGAGAAAGAACTCTGTAGGACGATTGAGGAGATGAACATTAGAGATGATATTACAGGCGTGCTGATTCAGATGCCTCTGCCAGATTTCATCGATAAATACAGGCCTTTCGAAATCCTCGTTCCCGAGAAGGATGTCGACGGACTGACTCCTCAAAACAGAGGCAAACTCATGAGTCGCTATAACTTTCAAAAGGATGTTCTCCCTTGCACAGCCGCTGGCGTGCTCGAGCTTCTCGACAAATACGGAGTTGAGATGCGAGGAAAGGACGTTGTCATCATTGGACGAAGTGATCTTGTTGGGAAACCCTTGAGGAAACTCTTCGAGGACCGAGATGCCACTCCCGTCTGCTGTCACAGAGCGACAAAGAGCGCCCTCAACCGTATCAGAGAGGCCGATATAGTTGTCTGCGCAGCTGGAAGACCTCCGGAGCTCTACAAAGAAGACCCTTTTCGGTTGACTTCAGAAATGGTAAAGCAGGGAGTCGTCGTGGTAGGGGTAGGAGCAAGAAAAGACGCTACGACAGGGAAGCTCTATTTTGATGTAGACTTCAAGGGCGTGAAGGGCAAAGCGTCTTACATCACACCAAACCTTAACGGAGTTGGCTTGATGACTAGGGGAAGGCTCCTATGGAACACCATACTAACCACACGAGGACTTGAGAAGTACCTTCTTAATCCATATTGAGCGGAACTTTTCGGCAGACAACAGCCGATGGTGAATTGCGAACACAATTTTGGTTTTCAAGCTTCTCTGAGCGGAAACTGCGAGAAGTGCCTCAAAGGTCTCACTCAGAAATCGTGAGGCTGATAGTAATGAGATCTTGGGCTGGCTAGGACTTCAAAATGTTATTGATCATTGATTCAAAGATTAACTTGCCGTCCCCGTAGCTTGGAAGTCTTGGACGCTGTGTCCAGTCTGGTAACTGGTATCCAAAGAAGGCTCTTTCAGGATGAGGCATCAAACCCATTACAGTTCCCTTGCTGTTACACATTCCCGCGATGTCCCATGTTGATCCGTTTGGATTGTAGGGGAAAGTCTCCTCTGCATAGGTTCCATCTGATTTGGCGAACCTGAACACGATCTGGTCGTTGTCTGTGAGCTTTCTGAACTCCTCTCTTTCCTTTCCTCTTGGGAACAGGATTCTCCCTTCAGCGTGAGCTATCGGCATTCGAAGAAGTCTTCCTCTAGGAATCGTGCGTGTAAATATACAGTTCCCAGAGTTCTCATGCTTCAGGTATAGATAGTCGTCGAGCGTAGCCCATGTGCAACGGTAGCCAGTAGGCACATTGCTGGCTAAAGCCATCTTGGGGGACTCATTAACTATCTCAAAGCCTGGTAGCAACCCTGTCTCGGCTAGGACCTGAAAACCGTTACAGATCCCCAGTACCAGACGGTCCGCCTCAACGAATCTCCTCAGTAAATTGCCCAGTTCTTGTTTCAAGAGATCTGCCCAGATGGCCCCTGCTCTGACATAGTCACCGTAAGCAAACCCACCTGGCAAAATAAGGCCGTCATAGTCGAGAAGGTTCTGCTTTTCAAGTATGCTCCTCACGTGAACAATTTCAGCTTTCACACCGAGATTTCCAAGAGCTCTCCGAGTCTCTTCATCACAGTTTGTTCCGCCAACACGCATGATGCATATCCGAATGTCACTTCTCTCCATTCACGTAGCCCCGAAAGGTTTTTTCCAAGCGCTTCGTAAATCCTCAACCTTCACGTCGACCAGAACTTTGCCTGACTTTCGAATCACGAACTCTCCATCGCTTCGAACCTTTCCGATCAAGGCATGAGGAACGCTTCGCATTAACCTCTCGAACCTTTGTCTATATCTACGGTCCACTTCGACCAAGAAACGACTGTTCGACTCAGAGAAGAGAACAACGTCCTCACGCTGTTGCTTTGCAGAAGAAATCGCACCTAAGTCTAGGTCGAGGCCAAGTCGTGTTCCAAGAGCCATCTCCGCGGCCGCGATCGCCAGGCCCCCCTCCGAAAGATCATGGCATGACTTGATGCATCCGTTATCGATGGCTAGTGTTATAGCTCGCATAGTCTTCTTGGCGGTAGGAAGTTTGACCTTTGGGACGCTACCTCCGACTATTCCCCTGAGCTTGAAGTACTCGGAACCTCCAAGCTCTGAGTAGGTGTCTCCGACCAAGTAGACGGGATTGCCGTTCCTCTTGAGCTCTACCGATATGGTTCGTCGCACGTCTGGTACTATGCCTACGGCGGTTATTAGAAGAGTTGGAGTCACTGAACCCAAGGGCGACTCATTGTATAGGCTGTCCTTACCCGAGATGAATGGAGTTCCGAAACCCCTGCCAAAGTCGTAGCAGGCTTGACATGCTTTGACCAGACTTCCCATCCTGTCAGACTTCTCGGGACTTCCCCATGTGAAGTTGTCGAGTAGCGCTATTCTCCTTCCGCCTACAGCCACATTATTCCTCAACGCCTCATCAATGGCAGATGCTGCCATCCAGTATGGATCTAGCTTTCCATAGTTGGGGGTCATTCCACACGAGATGACCACACCCCTCCAAGAATCGAAGAGAGGCTTCAGAACCGCGGCGTCGTTCGGCGCGCTGAACTCTCCTTGAAGAGGCTTCAATACAGTGTTTCCCTGAACCTCATGATCATATGTTCTAATGACTGACTCTTTGCTGGCGATATTAGGCGCAGAGAGAAGCTTCAGAATAGTATCTCCAAGATCGCTCGGACGATCGAACTGGGGCTCGAAAACCCGCACCTGAGTGAGGTCTGCCAATCTAGTTGCTCTTGGAGGCGAGAACAGAAATCGCAGGTTGAGCTTCAGTATGACTCTTGCAGAGTAGGACACAGCTGCGGTTTGGTCGTTCGTAAACTCCCCTATCGCTGTTGCCTGAACGTCTTCATCTTCAAAGATTTTCAGCGTTTCTCCGAGGTTTTTTGGCGGAAGAGATAACAGCATGCGTTCCTGAGACTCTGAGACCCATATCTCCCAAGGCGCCATCGGCGGGGTGATCTCTTTCAACGGAACCTTGTCGAGTTCTATCCGGATCCCACATTTTGATCTGTGGGCCATTTCACCTGCCGCGCATGACAGCCCGCCTCCGCCAAGGTCCGCTATCGCCGACGCCAGCTTGCGGTCTCTCACTTCAAGGATGGCCCGCTTCAGTTTCTCTTCTTCGATCGGATTCGGAACCTGAACCGCTGGCAGCGATGTCTCTTCAGATCTTTCTGTTAGTTCTGCAGAGGCGAAAGTTACGCCGTGAATTCCGTCCCTCCCCGTCTTTCCACCTACTAGGAGACATATGTCGCCAGGCTTTGTCTTCCTGACAAACTTCTCCATTGGCGCTATTCCAAGACAGCCACAGTAGACGACTACGTTCCCGACATAGCTCTCATCAAAGAAGATCGCCCCATTCACAGTGGGGATGCCCATATTGTTCCCGTAAGTTCCGATTCCCGCAACCACGCCATCGAAAATGTAGGTCGGATGATTGACTCCTCTAGGGAGTCTGTTCTGATCAAAGTCCAACGGACCAAAGCACAGGACATCTGTGCATGCGATAGGCTTCGCCCAGACCCCCAGTATGTCGCGAATCACCCCCCCAGTTCCAGTTGCAGCCCCTCCAAAGGGTTCTATGGCCGATGGATGGTTATGTGTCTCAACCTTCGCTGCCAGCCCGTAGGTGACCTTTTTCCTTCTCTCGAATACAACTATTCCCGCGTTGTCTTGAAAGGTGTCCAAGCACCAAGAAGGTTTCAGTTCCCTCACTGGCTTCTCGATGTATGTCCTCAAGAGATTCTCCGCTACGCGCCGGCCATCAGAAGAAACTATGTTCCCCTTGAAGGTCTTGTGAAAGCAGTGCTCAGACCACGTCTGTCCAAACGTCTGTATTTCGATATCAGTAGGATTGCGACCGTTCTCATCATAGTATGTCTTAAGTGCCTTCATTTCATCCAGAGACAGGCCCAACGCAAGTTCATTGCTTACGTTGAGAAGCTGCATCTTGTTTGAGTTCTTCAGATCAATCTCGAGTAAAGGGAACTTCGTATCTATCCTCTTGACATATGTTGGAAGACTCATCTCACTTCCTCGATTGCCAAGAGCTGTGAATCATCCTTGACCTGATTCACCATGGGCGGACTAGTGTATATCTGCCGGACCCAGGCTTCTGCTTGCTCTCTGGAGTTTGCCTCAATGTAGATCTCCCAGTACCTACCCGACCTTACTCTGGTGACTCCTGAGATTCCTTTTCTCTTCAGTCTCCCACTCAACGTTTCTCCCTCAGGATCAGAGACTCCTTCACGGGGCCGAACGACAATCCTTGCTCGATAGAGCATATGTCCACCTCGAAGGCCGAACGCTACAGATATCCATATGCAAACTTGCCGAAGGTGCTGTCGATGAGAACTTGATTTCCTATCGGACTCGCTTCGATCTCACCGATGACCTTGCCCTCAACGCCAAAGCTCTCAACAATGCTAAGCGCATCATCCGTTGCCTCCTTTTCCAAGACCATCTCGAACCCTATTCCCATATTGTAGTCCTGAAACATGTCTCGCCATGATTCGTTAGACTGCTTCTGTATCAGAGAAAAGATGGGATCAGGCTCGAAAATGGTGCGTTTGGAGTATCGCAATCCTCTCCCCAGCTTGAGGCACTTGGTCTGTCCGCCTCCGCTGTTGTGGATCAAACCTGTTATCGATCGTCCCAAGCTATCTAGGGTCTTAAGGACGATTGGAGCGAAGATTCTCGTGGGAGACGTTATCGCCTCACCAATCGTCATTCCAAGGTCTTCCACGTGATCTTCAACCTTGAATCGCCCATAGTATCCCACCGAGCTTCCAGTCCGTATCTCAGGATACTTCCGAGCATACTCACTAACCAACAGGCAATGCCTTGCAAGAGTGACTCCGTTACACATGATACCGCTGTTGAGTTTCTCTTCGTAGCGAATCCTGCCTCCGCTCCTGACTCCGATGATCTGATTTCCCGGCTTAATTCTCTCTCCTGTAACGACCTTGGACAACTCAACTCGCCCCTGCATGAATCCTGACACATCCAACGTGGAAAGCTGATCTGGTAAATCGGCAGTTTCTCCTCCATCGAAAGGTAGCAGGACCCCGTGATCCCTCAGCAGATCTGTCAGCCCTATCAAATCAGAGTTAAGAATCCTCAGCAGATCCTCTTTGGGGACTCGGGCCTTGTTGAGTGCGACATAGTCTACAAAGCTGATCGGCTTCGCCCCAACGCATACTATATCATCAAGGTTCATTGCCACAACATCCTGCATTATCCCCTTGAACGAGTCGATGTCTCCTGTCTCTCTGAAGTTGAGGTAGTTCTGAACTGGTTTGCTTCCTGTGCTGTCCGCGTGCGATACCAACGCGTACCCTGGAAAGTCTGGGTCTTGCTTTACGACACAGAACGCCGTTGGATACATCGTCTGAATGGTCGGCGTGAAGACTTCGATTCCCTTCTTGTGCACGTCGACGCCAACCTTTGCGTATTCCGATTCACTCATCCGGGTCCCCTCCCTAGAAATGGCTGAAACATCTCTCTCCAGTGAAGACCATCGCCATTCCATACTCGTCACACGCGTCAATGACTTCTTGATCTTTTAGGGAGCCGCCTGGCTGAATAACTGCGACGACACCATGTTTGGCGAGCAAGTCGACTGTGTCACGAAACGGTAGATATCCATCAGAGGCAGCAACTGCCCCTGCAAGTTTCTCCCTTCGACTGGTCTCCACAGGCTTCTCAACAGCCAGCCTAGCCGCTGTTACTCGGTCCTGTTGGCCTGTTCCTATTCCCAATGTACATCCATTCTTGCTCACAACTACGGCGTTGGATCTCACGTGGGCACAGACCGTCCATGAGAAGAGAAGATCATCGTACTCTCTATCTGTTGGAGTTCTTTTTGTGACGACTGTCATATCCGACTTGCTTTTGATTCGGCTGCGATATGGCGCTGATACCGTTGCAAAGCCTTCTGGATAGAGGCATAGAGCGAATTCACTGGTATGTGCCGACGGGGTCACTTGGACTACTCTAAGATCTGACTTCTCACTGAGAACGGTCAGCGCATTGTCAACGAAGCCGTAGGCAGCAATACAGTCTATGTATGTTCGGATCAACTCCCTCGCAGATTCGCTGTCTACCTCCCTGTTCACTCCTACCGTTGCGCCGAAGGCTGCTTGACTGTCAGCCTCTCTCGCCTCTGCTATGATCTGACTCAACGGAACGCCGTCAGCTTGAGCTACTGCAACTCCTGAAGGATTGAGGTGCTTCATGTATGCGCATGCGGGCCGTGGGAAATTCTTCAGTAGCAAATGTGCTCGGTAGATGTCTTCAAAATTCGTTTTGCTCAGCCCTTGTTTTCCTTTTTTCAGTTCTCTGAACGGAGGATCTTTGGCGAATATGGCTGCTGGATAACCGGGGTTGTCCCCGTATCTCAAGCTGTAGAACTTTTCTAGAGAGACCTCGGTGTCTCCCATCAAGATTCTTATCTTTTGGGGGAATTCCTCCTTCACGGCAGTCCTATACATCTTCCTAGGACGGATAGCATCAGACATCAATCATCGCCGAAGCTTGAAAAGTATTCTCGAATTGCTGCGTCGTATCGAGATGTGAGAGCAAAAGCTTCCTTGGCCAGTCTTCTCCTACTCTTGTCCGAGATCTCTCCCTCGTTGTTCTTCATCTCTTCTAAGAAGCTCATGTATTGACTCGGATCAGTCAAGACCGTGACTCTACCAGTCAAGAGGGCAGCCTTAGCCGCTGCTCTTATCAGTGCTGAGCCTCCAATGTCTATGTTTTCCGCGGCATGCCGCAGCGTCACCTCTTTCCTTGTGGCAGTTGCCTCGAACGGATAGAGATTCGCAATCAGAAGATCAATCGGAACAATTCCCTGCTGATGCATGTATTTCTGATCATTGGGGTCGTTGGGGTCGAGCATTAGGCCGCCATGGATCTTTGGGTGAAGCGTCTTGACTAGTCCGTGTGGTGATTCCGGATAACCAGTAAACCGCGATGTCTCAATACATATGTACCCAAGCTCTCCTATTCTTTGAGCCGTTCCTCCAGAGGCAATGATCTCAAATCCATAAGATGAGAGGCAGGGCAACAGTGTCTCAAGGCCGGACTTGTCATAGACACTGATTAAGGCCCTCCGAGTCATCTGTCTCTCACCAGAGATTCTCTTCCTTCAACCTCTTTTCCCAATAAGCGAGAACCTTGTCGACCTTCAGTGAAGCTATGCCAACATATTTCGACGGATCACGAATGAGCTCCAGTTGGTTTCCTGAGAGCTTCTTGAGGTAGGGTTGAAGAGATTGATCGGATAGTGCCAGATCAACTATTGGTCTTCCCGTGCGAGATGATTCAAGGCTCAATCTTCTGATATACTCATGGGCGTCTGGATGTCCCTTTGAAGCAAGAAGGAGGTAAAGCGGCTCAGCAACGATTGATGGAAGGGCAAGATCCAAATTTCTTCTCAGATTCGCTCTGTCGACAACGAGTTTCTGGGAGACCTTGGAGAGTCTCCTGACGCAGAAGTCGAATGCCATGAGAATCTCTGTGTCGTACCTTTGAGACGCCGAATTCGTGAGGTCTCTTTGATGCTCTGAAACCTGGTCGAGATACTTTGTAGTCATTCTGGGGACGAATTCCTTCCAGAGACTCTCAATGTTCTCGAAGCTTTCTGGGTTCCTCTTATGAGGCATGGTGGAGGAGCCAACGCGCTCTTCTTCAAAAGCCTCGCCGACCTCTCCTATCTCCGACCTCTGTAGGTGCCTCATGTCTCTTGAGAAGTTCGCGAGAACGCTCCAGGCCGATATGATACTGTGGATCAGGTCTGTCGTAAGCTCTGGAGGGACTATTTGCGTTGAAACAAGAGCCGGCTTCAATTCTAGCGAGGATAGGAGCTCTTTCTCAAACTCTTCAGGGTCCGGAATGAAAAGAGAAGAGCTGTTGTAAGCGCCTACTGCTCCTGAGAACTTTCCAACCAAGGTTTGTGAGGATTCTTTCAGTTTCATGATTCTGTTTCCCCAACGATTCACGTACTGAGCCAAGGCAAAACCGAAGGTTATTGGTTCAGCGAATAGGCCGTGAGTTCGACCGATTTGGATAGTATCCCTTTCTCTTCTCGCTAGTTCAATCCAGATCTTTGCAAGCTTGGCCATGTCCGGAACTATGACAGATTCAACTGCCTGTCTGTATCTCAATGCGTTCGCGGTGTCGACAATGTCATATGACGTTGCTGTCAGATGGACGTAAGGCTTTGCTTGATCGCTGACCTTGCGCTGAATTACGTTGACGAGCGCACGTATGTCATGTATGACCTTGCTTTCTTCTTCTGCAACCTCTTGGGCAGTAATAGAGTCTGAGGCAGCAGCGACCTCCTTGGCAACCTTTTCTGGACAGATGCCACGTTTCGCCAAAGTTTCAACCAGAGCCTTCTCCACCATCGCTTTGTATTTTACGAAAGCCTCGGCAGAGAGGTAGCGATTGAGCTCCTTCACGGAGTATCTACTGTCTGTTGGAGAACATACGCTGAATTTCGAAATCAAATCCTCTGAGATTTCAGTTCACCTCTTAGCTCTCTAAGAACTTGATCTAAGCTCTTCAGATGTAGATCCTCTATTTGCCTATTTCCTTTCAATACATCATAGGCTCCAATGCATCTTTTTGAAACTTCATCTATTACCAATCTGGGCAGTCGTGGAGGATTCCCGTCGCCAGTGAATCCGTAGCACTCCTTAAGAAAGACCCTAAGAAACTCCTTATCCAACGCGTGCGCTTCCTGTGGCTCTCCTACTTTGAAAAGTCTGTTGCTCCAAAAGCGGGCTGAGTCATGCGTAGGTGGTTCGTCGATCTGCATCAGAACGCCATGGTGCCTTCCATATTCAACCTTAAAATCCGGAACTATTATGCCTCTGTTCTTGGCCTCATCACGGTAGAACTCGTAGAGCCTGAAGGATGTCTCCTGAAGGATACGCCACTCTTCATCAGTGAGCAACCCTCGATCGATCGCTATATCCTGAGTTATGTCAAGGTCATGACCTATATCCGACTTCGTCGTTGGAGTTAGAACCATCTCAGGTAGTTCCTCTGCCATTCTCAAGCCATTGGGTATCGAAACGCCTCCGAAACTCCTCTGGCCTTTGGTGTAGGCTCTCCACATTGAACCATAGACATAGCCTCTGACGACCCACTCTATGTCTACTCGTTCAGCCTTAACTACTCTCATCGAACGGTTGTCAACGCGACGGAGAAAGTGGTTGGGTATGATGTCTTTCGTCTTAGCAAACCAGAACTCACATAGTCCAGTAAGAGCGTCTCCTTTCCGAGGAATCGTGTCCGGAAGCACAACATCATACGCGCTGACTCTATCAGACGCAACAATTAGCAATTCTTCACCAAGGTCGTAGACATCTCGAACTTTGCCCTTCCGAAACAGTCTTAGTGAACGACCCAAGACTCAATCGCTCTGAACAATTCTGACCTTCTCGTCAGCCTTCTCGCTTCTCAACTGTATCTCTTCCTGATACTCCTTGACCTGATTCGCTAACTTTGCGTCAGATTCCCCAAGGATCTTTACTGCAGCAAATGCTGCATTCTCCGGATCACATATCACAAGTGGAGCAACGCCCCTAGGCATCCTCAGAGATGAGAATATATCGATGCGCCAAAGATCTTCTGATTGTGGAGGACAAGCCAGGACAGGATGTCTAGTCTTGAAGTCGACAAATCCTGACAGAGCATTTGACAGACCTGCAACGGTGATGTATACGATCCCTTCATCCAGTTTCTCATAGTCCTCGATCATTCGAGTGAGCCTCTCCGAATCTTTGTGGGCTGAGGCAACTCTGAAGTCGCAGCTCACACCGAATCTGTCAAGAAATGATTTGATAGGAGAAGCAAAGGTGTAGTCATGCTCTGATCCGAGAATGACGACAACCCTTTTGCTTGACATGGCCAAAAATAGAGGGAAGTCTCTCTTATCTTTGACTGAGGCCATTTGACTCAGTTGATCGTTAAGAGTGTTGTGAGGCTCGTCAGGGTGAAAGCATGAGAGACGTTACCGCGGCCGAGACTCTATGCCTGCTTTTGGACAAGAGGCGAGGAGAGTCAGCCCTCAGGTTGCTAAGGGAACTTCAACTATTGGATACTAGCTTCAGAATCGGCCGAGATGGTAATCGACTGATTGTCCCTCTGATGAGAAGCCCGTCTGAGCGAGAGCGTTCGGCGCTGGAAGTGGAGCTTGGCGATCTCCAAGTAAGTACGGGAACTTTGACTAGAGTGACTCGCAAGCCTCGAACGATCACTGAAGCTCTGAAAGGCCTACTAACTCCTAATCAGTTGGCAAGTCTACCCAGATCAATCGACATTGTTGGAGAGATCGCGATCATCGAATTGCCCGAGGAACTGCGCGAGTTCGAATCACCCATCGGCAGGGCCATCTTGGAAACCAACAGGAACCTTCGGACTGTGCTGGCAAAGGCTGGCCCCGTATCCACAGAGAAACGCATAAGACATTTTGATATGATAGCCGGTGCCGACTCAACTGAAACCACCCACAGGGAATACGGCTGCCTATTTCGCGTTGACGTTGCGAAGGTGTACTTTAGTCCAAGACTTTCTTTTGAACACGAAAGGGTTGCCCGTCAGGTCAGAGAAAATGAGACAGTTGTCGACATGTTCACAGGCGTAGGCCCCTTTGCGATTCACATAGCGAAAAGAAGGAGAAACGTTCGTGTCTACGCCATCGATATGAATGAGGACGCAATCAGATGCCTTCGAGATAACGTACTGCTCAACAATGTTGATGACAAAGTTGTCGTATTAAGGGGAGATGCTCGAACAGTCATCCAAAAGAATCTTGCTGCAAAGTCGGACCGTGTCGTCATGAACCATCCCTCGCGAGCCGCGGAATACGTGGAGGCAGCATCTATGGCCATCAAGCCGGAAGGAGGCGTCATTCACTACTATACCTTTGGCGCGGATCCAAATCCGCTTGAGAAAGCCAAAGAGCATCTCTCAGAAATGCTCCAGAGAGTTCAGAGGAGACTTGACAATGTCCTCTACTCAAGAATAGTGAGGGGAACTGCGCCACATGAATGGCTTTGCGTGCTTGACGCTCTCGTGAGATAAGACATTTTTCAAACAGCATTGAGCCGACGCACACCTTTTGGATCAGTAGATCATCGTCTGGTCGGACCCCTGTCAGACTTCGTCTTGTTAAGTATCAGACATTTGTGCTATGTCATCTTAGCAGCTCACAGACGTCTCTACACTAGATTTCAGCTACTAATTGCACAGCTATTTTGCACTCTGGATGTCTGATTAGATGAATAAACCTGCGAGAGAGGTTACAGGCAGCAGTATTCGAGGAGACCATCAGTGTTCTTCCGCATGCATATGTGCTCTTTCGAGCAACCAGATCAGTGGCATGGTCAAGTCGTAACTTATGGCTACCATTGCCATGAGCTTGTTGCTCCATGCCTTCCGCGGAGAGTATGACTGTGATCCTTGCCGAGTCGTTTCTTGCGATTCTTCTAAACTCTCTAGAAAGATCAGCAGCCCCTTTTGATGAGCTTACGGCCACAATGCAGTCACCCCTAGCCGTAAGATGTCTATCTTTTGTGATCTCGAAGGATGTTGCGTGTGTCGCCTTTATCATTGAGTGACCGCGCGCCTCAAGTGTTTCCGAAACTCGAGTCATGAACTATCACCATACAGAATGATGTTTCATTTGAAATGCTTAAGGGTCTCCTGTGACTATCCCAGACCAAACTCTCAAAGCAGGAACGTCCTTGTCGACGACGAATGAGGCCCGGGAAAGAACCGTTGCAATGCTACAATCCGAGGGTATCCTCAAGACCAAGGAAATCGTTCGTGCTCTCCTGACTGTTCCCAGAGAGGAGTTTCTTCCGTCCGAAGTGAAGAAGTATTCCCATGTTGATACGCCATTACCGATAGGATACGGCCAGACTACAAGCGCTATTCACATGACCGCTATGTTCTGCGAGTACAGCGGTATGAAGGCAGGACAGAAGGTGTTGGAGGTCGGTGGAGGATGCGGCTACATGAGTTGCGTCTACGCTGAGATTGTCGCTCCTAGTAACATGCCACAAGACGGGTGGGGTCATGTCTGGTCTGTTGAGATTGTGAAGGAGCTTGCGGACCTTGCGAAGCGGAACATTGAACAAACAGGCTACAGCGATCGAGTAACGATGATTCATGGCGACGCGTCAGAGGGGCTTCCTGAACATGCTCCATATGACATAATAATCGTGACGAGTGCTGCCCCAGATGTGCCAAAGCCAATGGTTGATCAACTTGCTCCTGAAGGTGCCCTGCTCATCCCCGTCGGAGGTCCGCATCTATACCAAGAACTCATTCGAGTAAGGAGATCAAAGAACGGAAAAGTAGAGGAGAGGGATCTGGGAGGCGTGGCCTTCGTTCCGATGAGAGGAAAGAGTGGTTGGAAAGGCTAGTGAAAGAAAGAGTCCAAGGTTCTCTTCCTCTCTCGCTCTCTCCGCCCTGATATCATCCTCTCGACAGCGTTTCTCACTCGCTCTTCAGAGAAGTCTCTTTCCCTGCAGAGGAATTGAACAACATCCTCGGTTTTCGGCTCTCTCCACTGTATTGAATAGTTGGAGGTTACCTTAGGGTTGAGAAATACTCCCCGTATCCTGACGGGGTCCTCAGGAAACTCCGCCTGAAGGCTTGGCAGAACCTTGTCGATGCTTCCTTGCTCCTTGAGCATTTTGAGCGCAGTCTTAGGTCCCACACCTCTCACACCATCTGGGTTATAATCTGTCCCCACCAGTATGCCGAGGTCTACGAGCTGCTCCCTACCGATGCCAAGCTCCGATAGAACTCTAGACAGCTCAATGACCTCCGGCTCAACTTCAACATATGCCTCCCTTCTGGGGAGCTTCCTTCGGCCACTTATGGCAAGGTTCCTTACAAGGCGAGGTGCCCCGAAAAGTAATGAGTCATAGTCCTGCGATGCAGCCGCCCACACATCCCCCCTCAAGGCAATAAAAGCAGCTTGAGCTTCTCCCTCCGATGGCGCCTGGACCCATGGAACTCCGAGTGCATCAAGCAACCTCGTCGCATCATCGACCATGAGATCCTTTATCCTCGATGTCGCTTGGGCGTATCTCCTCGCTTCTTGGAAATCCCCTCGTACGACAGCCTCCTCATACTTGAGCAGCGCCTCCTCCTTCACCTTTGATCTTCGCCTTATCTCCGCCTCCTTGAGCGAAGGAGGAACTCCGTCAAATACGTAGACGAGGCGTATTCCTTTCTCGGCCATATTGGTCGTTCTGTAAAGCAGTCCGCTCAGATGACTTGTGACTCTTCCCTGCCTATCCATTAAAGGCTCGCCGGTGGGGCCACGTATGATTGCTAGAAACTGGTAGAGGGAGTTGTAGCCGTCGACCGCTATAGATCTACCCGAAAGCTGCTCAAGAGTAACTTTCTCTCTTGAAACCAGGTCTCCTAGGTCGACCCCCAAGCATAGCACCAGACCGTCAGTCTGCTTTATCAGGAATAATATCTACTCTTGCAAATAGAAAAGCAGTGCCCCCGCTCAAGCGCCTACGTACCACTGATTCAGACGGGATAGACAGTCAGATACCTGGCGGAGGGTTGGATGCTTGTGTAGAACGATACTAGTGCCTTAGAATTGAAAGCCTACCGCTGGGGCACTTCTATCGTGATCGTGCACCCAGTCAGAAGGCCACTGAAGATTGCTAGAGCAGCTAGCTGAGGGGCAAGAAACGCGGCTACGACACCTGCTGTGAGAGGAATATCCAGTATGACTTTGTCCTTATGCCTTACCATTAGCTTGCGAGTGTTTCCTTCCTTAAGGAGTTGAGATGCTTTTTCTACTAGGTCTTCGACAGATGCCTTCAGCTCTTCTTCGATTCTCCGTTCTCCCAACATCGGTGGCTCCTAAGATGCTCTCTCTTTCTTCTCAACTAGTTCAACTCTTCTCTTTCCCTTCATCAGCCGCGAGACTCGTATGACTCCTTCCACCTCAAGTTTGAGGAGAGTTCTATTCAACTCCCTGAAGCTGAGGTCGCCGTATGAGTCCTTCATCTCAGAAAGAAGCTCGATATCGGTCATTGCCCCTTTCCTCTGGAGAGTCTCAACAACCACTAGGTTCATGGGGCGGGGGCCCCAAGTCTTGGTTTCAGCCACTTGCTCTTCCTCTAAGCTGCTATGGGCATTGCGGCTCTTTCTCTCTTGAACCGCTTCGCGAATCCAAGATACGCATTCTCTAAATCCGGTGACAGGCTCGGCTTGATCTTATCCATTGCCTCGTTGAAGTCTTTGATGGAAACCTCTTTTGCGTTAATGTTGCTTCTCAATGCAATCATGCCTGCTTCGCGACATACAGCCTGAAGGTCTGCTCCGGAGTATCCGATGCTCTTTGCAGCAAGATCTTCTAGGCTTACGTCCTTCGCCAAAGGCATATCTTTCATATGTATCTTCAATATCTGAAGACGCGTCCGCTCGTCAGGAGGCGGTACGTAGATCATTCTATCAAATCTTCCTGGCCTGAGTACTGCGGGATCCAGCATATCCGGTCTATTCGATGCAGCAACCACAACGACATTCTGTAGGGACTCGATTCCATCCATCTCAGTCAGAAGTTGGCTTATCACTCGTTCGGTGGCGCCAGAGTCTGCATAACCCATACCGCGCCGAGGAACAACTGCGTCTAGCTCGTCGAAGAATATTATTGAGGGTGCTGCCGTTCTTCCCTTCCTGAACACTTCACGGATCGCCTTCTCAGATTCTCCCACCCATTTGCTGAAGATTTCAGGCCCCTTAATCGAAATGAAGTTCGCCTCGCTCTCTGTCGATATCGCTCGGGCCAGCATGGTCTTTCCGCATCCAGGTGGTCCAAAGAGTAGTATCCCCCTCGGCGGTTGGACGCCCATTCTTCCGAAGACCTCGGGTTTCTTCAAGGGCCACTCTACGGCCTCAATCAGTTCTTGCTTGACATCAAGTAGTCCGCCTATGTCGTCCCATTTCACTGTTGGGACCTCTACGTATACCTCTCTCATTGCTGAGGGTGTAATCTCCCTGTATGCCGCCAAGAAGTCCTCAAGTCTTACATCCATCTTCTCCAGAGTTTCATGAGGTATCTTCTCCTCTTCGAGATTGATTTCGGGCAAATAACGTCTCAACGCCTTCATGGCTGCCTCGCGGCACAGGGATGAGACGTCAGCTCCTGTGTATCCGTGGCTCAGATCTGCGAGCTTCTGCAGATCCACATCTTTAGCTAGTGGCATGTTTCTGGTGTGAATCTGCAAAACTTCGAATCGTCCCTGCCTGTCTGGAACTCCTATCTCTATTTCTCTGTCGAATCTTCCTGGCCTTCTAAGAGCGGGGTCGATCGCATTGGGTCTATTCGTTGCGCCTATCACTATTATGTTTCCTCTTGAGCCCATGCCGTCCATCAATGAGAGCAGTTGAGCTACTACTCGCCTCTCAACCTCGCCAGTGACTTCTTCTCGCTTTGGCGCGATTGCGTCTAGTTCATCGATGAATATGATGCTCGGGGCTGTTTCTTGAGCCTTGTGAAAGATCTCCCTTAGACGCGCCTCAGACTCTCCGTAGAACTT
>CAZZFQ010000021.1:0-22120 GCA_964653695.1 uncultured Candidatus Bathyarchaeia archaeon
ATGTCATTGCTGATCGGCAGAATGCAATTCCTACTGGACTATCCCGCAGGTGTGGCCTGGTACTCGATACCAGTAGCCATACTGATCCTCGCAGCTGTCGTCCTCATGGAACGAAGCAAGGCCGCGAAAAAAGCCTAGAAACGATCTTCCCCCTTTTTTTGTAATCTATCTTTCAAGATATTCGATCAAGCAATACTCCGCGTCAGAAGCAGTGCTCAGTTGGAAAATGACGTTGGAGAAGAAAGGGCCCGGTTTCGACGAGTATCTTGCCGGAGGATTCCTCGCAAATGCACCTCTCCTGTTCTTCACATACGCAGTCAAGGCATTCTTGCCTGAAGAAGTGCCATTTCCGGAGCTGGAAGTAGCCTCTATCCTCGCAGTCTCGCTCGGAGGAATGGTCGCCGGGTATTTGGTCGTCAGAAGAGCAGATCGCGACCATATGCGCACCGGACTGAAGACCGGCCTATCGGCATTCCTTGTGAACCTTGCCTTCAGCTCAATCATACTTACTGGAACACCTCTTCAGTATACATTACTGGTCCTGACATTGTTCTGTCTCACAGCGATGCTGGGAGCACTTCTCAGAAGGATCACGGCGAAAAAAGCATCCTGAGTCCTGTAGAGAGATTGCACCTTAACCGTAGGGAAGCACCTATAGTGCACCATCTCTGTTGATCATTCATCAATCCTGCACGGCACCAGCAGACCTCTTGGCCCAGTACCTGGTCAAAGGCCTAGCCAGAATCGTCGCTTCCTCTTTGGGCAAAGGCTGAGGAGAACCATATGCCTCTTCCATTGTGAGTCCGTAGTACCGACCCTTAGTTATCTTGGCCACTTCTATCAACAACGCTGTGGGAGACAAAGATTTTCGCTTGCCAGGTAGATCGCTTTGCAAGATCTCCTCGCGGTGATCAGTGTTTATGATCAGTGTCCTGATTCCTTCCCTAGCGATTAGTCTGGCCACATCGACCACATCAGCCTGAGCCGAGTTCATGAAATCGTTCCGAGTTGAGAAGCTCAGAGGCTGAGAGAGAGGTACATTCACGATTCCATCAGTGATGACTACTATGAGTGGTATGCAATCTCTATTTCTGGCGGTTTCGACCCTGAGAACTCGAAGCGCTTTCATTATCCCAGCGGCAAGGGGAGTGAAGTCGCTTGCACCCAGATCAAGAAGCTTCGTTGCGACCTGTCGAAGGTTTCTTGTTAGATGCTGCAAGAGAACAGCTTCGCTTCCCTTGAAGACTACCAGTCCGACTCTGTCTCGTTTCCGTGAGGCAGTCCTGTGCAGACTAAGGATGGCTTTGCCAACATTGTCTAGGGACGAGACCATTGACTCGCTCATGTCGAGAACCAGTAAGATCGATAGGGGAACCTTATGCTCTCTAATCTTGACTCTCAAGTCCGAGGACTTTATCTGCACTCGGAGACGACTCTTTCGTGTCGGCTCCGGGCGGATTGCCGCAGCACGGATTGTTGGGCCGAACGCGATGTCCCTATAGCCCCTTCGAGGAATCTCGTAGGAAACGTACCTTCCAGCTTGACCCGTCGTCTCAGTCTTCGAGTGCTTCCCAAGAACGTATCGTCTGAGCGGACGGACCCTTCTCTCTAGCACTGGAACGAATTCCTTCTTGGTAAAGCCCTCTCTTGACGGTTTGAAAAGATTAGAGAGAGTCTTCGAACCTTTTTCAAGGAAGGCAACGATCTTGGGGACTTTCACCTCAACTTCAAGCGGCACAATGGTATACGTCGGTGGCGTTCCTTCTAGGAAATCAAATGGTACCCCTGGAAATAGCTCGTCAGCTATGATCTGCTTATCAACAAGAAGCCTAGAGAGCTGCTTAGTCTGCACGTCAGCAATGTACAATGTCTCCCTCTTCCGATAGAGGAAAGCCATCAGCAAGAGAAAGACTCCAGTAACAGCGATCCAATAGTGAATCCAGAAAGTTTCGATGGCTTGGGGGAACGGTACTCCTAGGAATCCTTGCATCGATAGAAGAAGGAAGGCAACGAGGGTCACTGCTAACACGAAATTCAGGAGAGGAACAGCGACGGCAAGCATCAGTTTCATCAAGAACTCGCGCCGAGAGAGCTTTTTCATGGGCCTCAGAGCCATCTGAGGGGCTCGCAGTCCCGTCGTAACTTCGCGCGCACCCTCTGGTGGTTTCGAAGGAACGGCGGGCCTCTCGGCTCCCTTCAATAGGGCCCTGTGTAGGGAAGCTTGGATCTCCCCCGTTGACGGTGGGCCTAATGTTCCAAGGCCTCGTGGCCTGTGCACTAGGGAAAACTCGGCCGCCAACATGATGTCTTCTGTACTAACTTCAAGCCTTCCTGCGTATGCCGCAATGGCTCTTGCAGTCCTCAAAGTAACGATGTCAGGTCTATGACCGTCAACCCTTAATTCACTGCAGGTCTTGGCTATGGCCCTCCTGACCTCTTCAGGGATGCTAACAGATTGCAGTCGGTCTCTTGCTTTGACCAGAGCTTCTGCAATCTGCTCATCTTCTTTCCCATAAGACTCTATGACAGACGAGAAATCCTGATCAAAGTCCATATTTCGTTCCAGGATGGCTGTCCTCAGCTCAAAGTTCTCTTCCGTGAGAACAGACGCTTGCAGCGAGAACCGGTCCATTATCTGAGGTCTAAGCTCTCCCTCCTCTGGGTTCATGGAACCGATCAATATGAATCGCGATGGATAGCTTGCAGACAGCCCTTCTCTCTCAACCCGCGTCCAACCTGAGGCGGCCGCGTCCAGCATGGAGTCGACAAGATGCTCGGAAAGGAGATTGATCTGATCAACGTACAAGATGTTTCGGTTTGCCTCAGCAAGAAGCCCAGGCTGCAGGGCCACGAGCCCAAGAGAAACCGCTTTCTCAAGGTCCACTCCTCCTAAGACTCTATCCTCGGTCGCACCTACTGGGAGACGAACAATGCGCATTCTCTTCTTCTCTGACGGTAGCTCTTCGCCTCTTTGAAGTCTGGATCTACACTCTTGACACAGATTTGCGCGATCTCTTGAAGAGCAATTGTATTGGCAACCATCCACAGCATCGATCTCAGGGAGAATCCTTTCCAGACTATTCACGATCAGCGATTTCCCTGCTCCCTTCGGCCCAGTAAGGAGGACCCCTCCAATCTCAGGATCCACTATGCTGACGATCAGCGCCAGCTTCGCTTTATCTTGCCCCACGATCGCCGAGAATGGAAAAGCTCTGTCAGTCCTCAGCCACGTGCTCTGCGACTGCATTCCTACGTTGCCTGCTTGATTGCTTCGGTGAAGGCATCCAGTATCTTATCTCTGGGGGCTGGTTCCTCGAGGCCGCCCCTCCTCGTTCTGTGACCCAAACCCATAACCGCCACTTTCAGAACATCGTCTGATAAGACCTCGCTTCTTCCTTCAAAGGCTACTAAGGTCTTCGCCGACCTCATTATTGATATGTCAGGCCTATGACCATCAGCTCCTAGTGTGATGCATGCTCGAGCGATAGCCCTAAGCAAGCCAGACGGAAAGACGACTTTCTTGATTGCCTCTTTGGCTCGGACTATCTTCTCCCTCAAAGCCTTCTGGTCCCCCTCGAATTTGTCTCTAAATCCTTGCGTGTCTTCGGCAAAATCCAGATTTCGCGTCATTATCTCAACACGCAATGACTCATCAAATATTCCTTCAATGGTGACGTGAATCGGGAATCTGTCCAGAAGCTGTGGACGAAGCTCACCTTCTTCAGGGTTCATGGTTCCGATAAGGATGAAGCGCGACGGATGCGACACACTGACTCCTTCGCGTTCAACATAGTTCCATCCGGAGGCCGCGGCATCCAAGATACAGTCTACAATATGATCTGGAAGAAGGTTCACCTCGTCAGCGTACAGTATGCTTTGATTCGCTTCTGCGAGAATCCCAGGCTGAAGAGCTCTTACCCCCTCCTTTATCGCTTTCTCTATGTCAAGGCTTCCAACAACTCTATCCTCAGTTGACCCAACTGGTAAGGTGGCGACCTTCATTTTCTTCCTATTGACGCGTGTCTTCTTCTCAGCATATGAACGAAGACAGTTCTCACACATATTTGTTGGATCCACAGGGCTACAGTTGAAAGGACAGTCTTCGACCGTTTCTATCTCCGGCAATACGTCGGCCAGAGCCCTAACGGCCAGACTCTTCCCTGTACCTTTCTGTCCTCTTATCAAGACGCCGCCAATCTGTGGATTTATTGCGTTGAGCACCAGTGCCAGCTTGAGCTCATTCTGGTCAACAATTGCGGTGAACGGATAGACAAGCGGTTCGTAGGCCATGCGACATCACGGAAGAACAATGTCGCCCAGCGATAAAGATCTTTGCCAGTCACGTGATCTGACTTGTGTCGCTTGCTCGGAACCCGTTTCGAGTTGAGGTTGTCTGGCAGTTTCCCTGTCGAGGCTCATACCAGGCATGTCTTTCATCACCAGTACTGGTCTGATCCTGTTATGACGTTCATTCCTGCATCGAAGAGAGTTGACGAAACCTTTTATGGTCGCGTTGTTCCTGCGTACGTATCTGCAAGGCGAGCAATTGTGGAGTCATTTGCAAGAGAGCTTACGGCTGAAGAGGAAGCACGAATGATGGATCGAATTGCCTCAGAGGTCATTAAGAGAAGATTGGAAACTGTGGCGATCATGTTCCTAGAGTCGATCAAACCTATGTCCTATGTCGGAAGCCAGCTCGCGATGGTCTTTGTCGGGCCATTCCTTGCGGTATTCGGAGACCTAGGAATAAATTACATCAAGTTCTTTGACAAGCGGGAGAACGTAGAGAAACTACTGCAAAAGATTGAGGAACAGACGAAGATCAGAGACGAGGAAGAGAAGAAGGCAAAAGAAGATGGAAAACTGATCTCGAACAGATTTCGTTTTCGCCTCGACCTATTGCCCGGGTTTTCTCTACGTGAAGACGTCACGCGGTGTGAAGAGAGCTCAGGTATACTTGGAATTTCAAGAAAAGAATCTGATGGAGGAGGGTTCGTGGCAATATGCTTCGAGGCTGCTGAATCCTCGCCTCCGAATCTCTTAGAGGCGATTTCAGCTCACTTCGAGAGAGAAGATTTGCGGCAAGCGCTGGTGCTCTCTCAAGACACGATTTTGAGAATGGTAAAGAGCGATGGCATCAAAATCAGAGGACATCAGGCATGTGCAGTGACCTACGAGTGGCGTGAGCCAGCAGGCCGAAACGGGATAGCTGAGAGCTATGGATTATGGTGTAACAAGACTCGAAGGCTTCTTATTTTGAGCATGAAGACGGGACCGTTGAGCGGAGCCAAAGTCGAGAAGGATCAGATAAGAGACCTTAGAATTGTCTTTGGGTCCCTCAAGTGCCACTAGACAGACCCTTCAGGAGAAGTGGACTTGGAGTGGGTAGTGATTTCAGGTTTAGACCTTGCTCTACACATGCAGAAGTGAATACGCACATCTCCCCTTCTGACATTGACGTGATTCTGAGCCTCTAGGCAACCGGAGTTGTACGGCGAGTCAGAGGCTTCTTGAGAAAGACCATGTCTCGTCCTTGAGTGGCCTCTTTCACAAATCCCTCAACTACGAATCCCTTAGAGGAGTAAAAGCCCACGGCGTCGGGGTAGTCTGCCGCCAAGGTTGTTCTCACAGCGTTCACATTGGGGAACTGATTCTTGACCTGCTCTAAGAACCTGTCGACAAGAATTGAGCCCAAGTTCTCCTTCGCGCTTTCTGGGTCGGCTACACCTAAGAACACTATGGTCGGCTGAAGTGTAGCGATTCCGTGAATGATGCCAACGATCTTCCCTTTCTTCTTCGCAACCAGAGTGACCGCGTGTGGGCCGTATATTTGGCGAGCTACGGCCTTCGTGTCTTGAAAAGCCGAAGATACCTGACCTATGCCGGATTGGAGTAGCACTTTGACTGATTCTTCGATGTCATTCTCCTTCAGGCTTTCAATCTCGAAACTCAGTGCGCATCACCTGCACTCTAGGGATTCATTGGTGAATATCTGGGTTGATCGTTTTAAGTCTAGTCAAAGCAAGCGGCCCAATAGGTTTATTCCTGCTTACGGCCAGAGATAGCACCGGGCTATGAAGATAGCTGGTATTGGAGAAAATCATGACCGGTGAAAAGGAACAGAGCCCCTAAGTTACACCCAACCCAAGAGGATAAGCTGCTTCAAGACTGTTACAGGTCTGTTAAACGTGCATCAATTTGGATGTTGGAGATATCTCTGGACTTAGTGTCAGCACTTTTCGCGTGCTAGGGCTAAGTACTTAGCCCACAACACAGACATATCGTCGACGAGCATTTGACAGGTCTAGCCTACGACACTGAGCCTGCCATATCTTCCGACATTCAGCTGGGTTTCTCCCTTGAAGGTTGTGACATACCCGTTTTCGATTTTCACTGTGTCGTTCACATTGACTTGGTCGATCGTCTCGTTCCAGAGAGACAGCTTTATTGTGCCGCTGTCATCCTGAACAACCGCGGTTGCAACCCGGCTTGTATCACCGAACCTTGTCGTGACTTCTCTGGGATCAGACTTTTCGATTATTTTCGCGGTGACCTCCACGCGTTTCATCCCCGGTTTGAGTTCAATTATCTTCATTAAGTTCACCTCTTTACTGTGTGACTACACTGGCAGTCGCGAACCTACCACCGACCCCTGTGATCTTGACTTTAACATGATCGCCGGTCTTGGTCCCCGGGACGAATATTATGAAGTTCTCAATCTTCGCGATTCCGTCTCCTCTTCGGCCAATAGCTTCGACAGTGACCTCGTACTCCTCGCCCTCCCTCACTGGCACCGGCTCGGATTGCTGTCTGAAGCCGCCTCTTGTAGGTCCTCTACCAAACCTTCTTGGTCCTCTCTCGTAAGAGCCTTCATACTCCATTACGTTCCCTCCTTTCCGTGAGCTAGGTCAAACGATAAAACGAAGAAAAGATGAGGAAAAAGTGAACTCGACACTCTTCGAACTCAGACCTTCCTTCCATTTCATCAGGTTTTTCTAGCTCGTTGCTAATGGCAAGTTAGCTCGTATTAAAGACTTTCACAAATAACGGTAGAAATAAACGGTTTCGGACAATGATCACTCTGTCCATTCGAAGTTGTTAGCCGCTTTCGCGCATGCTCACTGTTTTCTCAACTCGAAGAAGGTTTTTATACGGACAGAATCGATCGATAGCTCGGAAGTGATAGACCGTGGACTCATGGATTTGGATCGCGGGAATAGTCCTTGTGATCATAGTGGTCGTGCTGATCTTCACTTACTACAATCGCATAACTGTGCTTTCCAACAGAATAGATAACGCTTGGTCCCAGATAGACGTACAGCTCAAGAAGCGAGCGGACCTCGTGCCTAACCTCGTCGAAACCGTCAAAGGATACATGAAGCACGAGCAGAAAGCCATAGAAACTGTGACCCAAGCGAGGGAGCGAATGCTTGGCGCCAGCGATGTCAAGGAAAGAATGGATGCGGGTAACGCTTTGGCAGGTGCTCTGAAGACGATCTTCGCTCTTGCTGAGAACTACCCTGCCCTGCGAGCAAGTGAAAACTTCAAACTCCTTCAGGAGCAGCTAGACGGAATAGAGAGCAAAATCGCCTACGCCAGGCAATTCTACAACGATTCAGTACTGGCGTACAATAACGTGATAACTACGCTCCCGGGACGATGGTTTGCAGGCACGATGGGTAGAACCGAACAAAGACCATACCTAGAGATCCCTGAGGCAGAGAGGGCACCCGTCAAAGTGACCTTCTGATGCAGCGGATCAGCTTCTATGATCAAATAACAAGAAACAAGAGAGATTCCGTCCTTCTCACTTTTTTCGTTGCAGCATTAGTGATTGGACTCTTCTACGTGATCGGATCGGTCGTGCTACCTGAGTTCGCTGTGCTTCTTTCCATCTTCTCAGTCTTTCTCATAGTCGCTCACGTGTACATCTCGTACAGCTATGGCGATCAGATTGTGCTAAGAGCTACAGATGCCCAGCCTGCTGACCCGACCAGACACGTTTTCCTAGTCAATAGTACCGAAGGGCTAAGCCTCGCAGCTGGCATTCCGCCGCCAAAGGTCTACGTGGTTCAAAGCAACGAGATAAACGCGTTCGCTGTCGGCAAAGACCCAGAGCATGCATCAATCACCGTAACAACTGGAGCTCTAACACATCTCGATCGCACGGAACTTGAGGGTGTCGTCGGACATGAGATCTCGCATATCAAGAACTTTGACATCAGGTTCATGACCCTCGTCGCGGTCCTTGTCGGCTTGGCTGCAATATTAAGCCATACACTGCTTCGCCTATACTGGTACGGAGGAATTGGAGCAAGACGTGGCGAAAGAAGGCGAGAGGAGAGATTGAATATTCTGATTCTAGTGGGTTTAGTGCTTGCAGTCCTTGCCCCCATTGCGAGCCGGCTCGTGCAAGCATTCATCTCTCGAAGACGTGAATTCCTTGCCGACGCATCCTCAGCTCAGCTCACACGCTACCCTGAGGGATTAGCTTCAGCCCTAGAGAAGATCAAGAATTACAACAGAGGCGGGATGGATGTCAGCGAGTCAATCTCTCACTTGTTCATCTCAGATCCTAACCGCAGTCCTCTGGATGAACTGTTCGCTACGCACCCGCCTATCGAAGAAAGAATCAGAATCCTAAGGTCAATGTGACTGTTTCAGAAAGCCCAGTCAGATAGGGCATGCTGTAGGGACGCGAATAGCTACAGGCGCATTATTGCTCGAACTATCAGCCAGATCCCCAGCAACATGGCCCCAACAGCAAGAACTAGACCCATTGAGAGATGGATCCACCCCTGGTCTGAGGCCAGCCATAAGAAGCCAAAAGCAACTAGAAGCAGGCCGAGCAAAATAGTTGACAATATCCTTCCCATTGCGCACTTCCTTCAACAATCAGAGTCAGCGCAGAGACCTGTCGGAGACTATACCCTTCGGCCCCGCCTGCCTCCTGGCCTTCTCGTACCGTCGTGAGGAATAGGCGTAACGTCCTCAATCCTTCCTATCATGAAACCTGCCCTAGCCAGCATTCGGATTGCCGCCTGAGCTCCAGTGCCTGGCGTCCTTGCACCGTGACCGCCGGGGGCCCTCACCCTTATGTGGAGAGCAGTTATCCCCTTGTCCCTCGCAATCCTTGCAGCAGCAGCAGCCGACTGCATAGCTGCGTACGGGGAACCTTGGAGCCGATCAGCCTTCACGTGCTGGCCGCCCGAACTCCTCGAAATAGTTTCGGCCCCGCTAAGATCCGTGATATGAACAATAGTGTTATTGAACGACGAGTAGACGTTGGCTACACCCCATCGTTCAACCCTTTTTTCAGCCACGCTAATTCCTTCCGAGTGCGCTACAGTCGGAGCCTGTAGAGATCTTGGGTTTTTATTTAACCTTTCTCAACCATTGCACATTTAAAGCAAGGCTTGAGAAGAGAGCTCGAAATTGCATATCGACGACGTAGAGATCACATGCGTTCGTCACGAGCTTCTGAAAGAGATATGCGAGATCGAACAGGAGTCGTTCTCTGCGCCGTACCCATCTTACATCATCGCATCGATCGCAAGCGAGACACCTGAAACATTCCTCGTTGCAACCTTCAAGCAAAGCGCGATAGGATATGTCTTAGGGTCCATGAGGAAAGATGCTGGACACATTCTATCTATAGCAGTCAAAAGCGACTTTAGAAGAAGACATGTTGGGTCAAAGCTTATGGCAGAAATCTTGGAAGTGTTTTTCAGGAAAGGTGTCAGACGGGTTGAATTGGAGGTAAGAGCTTCGAACTATTCTGCACAGGAGTTCTACAGAAAGATCGGATTTCAGGCAAATGGTCTGATCAAGGATTACTATCGCGACGGGGAGGACGCCGTCAAGATGTCCAGAGATTTGACCTAAGGTATGGCTGGAGAGAAGGCACCTCGGGAGAGAAGGAGAGCAGATTCATGGATTCGCTTGCGGAAGGAAGTATTAGCGATCTCACAAGCTAGAAGCGAAGCGCGGATCCTGAGAGGTCGTACGCAGAGCGAGCAGGCTCTGTGATGTCAATATCGAGATAGGCTGCATGCATGTTGCCGTAAGGAAATCCCTTTCTGGAGAAGACTGTTAGAATCATTCCGCTGTGGGACACGGAGGCGCCATCCTGACATGGCTCGTGGCCCCGAATCAGCGTCCTCACGTTCACGAGGCTGAGGATTCGGCTTGTAACATTCTCACCGAAGATTTTGCCAGCGCCTCTTGGAGACGGCGCTGTTCCTTCCATATCCTCATATGGGTCACTCCAAAGGATCTCTTCTAAGTGGCTTGTCGCGGGGTGGGTCAAGTTGGCCCTGGCGATCTCGCCCAAAGATCCAACGAGGCTTGGCACTCCTCCATGAAGGAAAAGATATTTCTGTTCCAAAATGGCTGCGTGGTGGAGGCCCTCGAAGAGCCTAGGCAATTCTTCACAGATGAGACGGCTTTGATCGCGGAACTTGTCACGAAGCTGGTGCGGAAGGTCATAAGGCACGGCTTGCAGGTCCATTGGCCCTTCATGATTGCCTCTGAGAAGAATTACAGAACCTGGAAATGCTGCCTTCAGGCGAAGCACAACATAATAGACCTCAGGAGACTTATCCCCTCTGTCACCGTAATCGCCTAGGAACAGAATCCTTCTCTGTCCCTCCTCCATTTTCTCAATCGCCTCGCTGTCCCTCAGAATCCAAGTCAAACTCTCCAGATCTCCATGAATATCTCCCACAACAGTCAACGTGCCATGTGGAGGAACATGGACGAGCCCCTCTTCGATCTTACTATCTCCCTGTTCTCCGGCACTTCTCTCATGCTTGAATATGGACTCGACATGCCGTATTAGCGTCAAGAATTCCTGTCCGGTTACGGATTTGGCTTCTTGAATGAGTTCCTCCAATCTTGTCAAGAGAAATTGCACATCATCAAATGAGACTGAGGTCGGCAAGAGCCCGTCTTATGTCAGCTCTACTCTCCTCATTCAAGGATAGCAACGGTCTCCTCGGAAAGCCCACGGGCTTTCCCATCATGGCGAGTGCTTCCTTGCAGGCTACGACGCCGTATTTTCTCGTCAAAGCATCGTTGAGAGGCAGCAGTCTGAGCTGAAGGTCCCTAGCTTTCTCATATTCTCCTTTCATGAAAGCCTCATAGATTTCGCTACACTGAAGAGGCGCCGCGTTTGCAACAGCGACTATCGCCCCTCTTCCGCCCAACATCAATGTAGGGTAGATCAAATCTCCTGTTCCTGCCAGGACGGATATCTTATCACCGACTAGTCTGATTATTTCTGCAATCTGCCCTATACTGCCGCTACTGTCTTTGATGCCTACAACGTTTTGGAGCTTCGCAAGTCTGGCTGCAACTCTGGGCTCCAGGTTAAAACCTGTGAACTTGGGAACGTTGTAGAGAATGACAGGTATATCTACAGACTCTACGATCTTTCTGTAGTGTTCGAAAAGCTCCGCCTCTGAAAGCCTGTAGTAGAATGGAGTGATCACAAGAGCGGCATCGGCTCCAGCATCCTTGGCATCCTTTGTCAAGCAAACTGTCTCTTCGCTACTTAGGCTGCCAGTTCCCGCTATTACCGGAACCTTTCCATTTGACTGATCGACGACTATCCTTATGACCTTGCTACGGTCCGCCCTGTCCATGTACGGTGCTTCTCCGTTGCTACCGCAAGGGACTAAGCCCTCGACTTTGTTCTCGATCCAGAAGTTGACACATTGCCTCAGTGCTTCTTCATCAACTTCGCCGTTCTGCTTGAATGGAGTGATGTGCGGAGGCATAACGCCTTTTGGCTTGAACATCCCGGATCACGCAATAGATCCTATATGCCCAATATTTAACAGTAGAACGTCTCCCTTGCGAATACCTTCAAGAAGAAACTCGATAAAGAAAAGGAGGAGTTAGACCATTCTCCGTGCGACTATCGTCCTGCTAGTATGTCACCCATTGTTGTCAGTTTGATGTTGAGAGGTCGCTTGGCATTCTCTGATACTCTATCTCCTATAATGTACTTCAGGCCTTTCTGTTCACCCATATCCAGGATCCTTTGAGTGACTACTCCGTCAAAGACCAGTGTATGAGCTCCTTGCACTTCGGGAAGTTTCTCAGCGAGCTCGCTTACCGGGATGTGCATGAGTTCACCCCCTGATTCATCAAATAGAACCGCCTCCAAAGTTCCCTTTAGCTGTGCAGCGGTCTCAGCCACCCTGCTGGGCACCTCGACAGGAACTCTCATAGTGGGCCGCTCGCGAGGGACTTGTTCTGCCGGCATTCTCTCCCGAAGCGCCTTCATAATTTCTTTGGGAGTTAACTCTTCAACCTCTTTGCTCTGTGGTGCCCGGGCGACGTAGTCAAGATCAGCTACTTGCGTTAGCTCCCTCAAGATGAGATCTCCTGCGCGATCGCCGTCTAGGAACGCCGTCACTTCCTTGTTCTTGCATAGTCGAATGACCGATTCAGGTATCTTCGTTCCTTCGATTCCGATTGCGTTCTTTATTCCGCATCTAAGCAGATTGATCACATCGGCTCTTCCCTCGACAAGAATGATAGATCCGCTAGTCTCGATTTCGGGTCCCGCCGGAAGACTTTCTGGCCCGAAATTTACGACCTCGGCAGATCGAATAGCCTGGCCAACCTCCTTCAGAATCTCGTCTGTACTTGGCTGGGCTTCAACGACCCACTTCCGAAGTATCTCTTTTGCTTTGCTCATGATGGCCTTTCTCTTCTCGTCACGTATGTCCTCGACAGATTCGAGGGTCACCTTTGCGTTGCATGGCCCTATCCTATCGACGCTTTCAATGGCTGCTGCAATCAAAGCCGTTGACGCCCTGTCAAGGCTTGAGGGTATTGTTATTGTGCCCTCGGTCTTGTCTTGCTTTGATTCTAGATCAATCTCGATCCTTCCGACCCGTCCACCTTTCTGGAGTTCTCTTAGATCCAACTCTGTCCCGAATAGGCCCTCTGTCTGACCAAAGATCGCTCCGATCACATCAGGCTTCTCAACGACGCCCTCCACCTCGAATCTTGCCTTGACGACGTACTTGGAAGTGGGAGTATACTGCGTACTTTCCACCAATGTCTTCACCTCCGACGATTTCTTGTTGAACGAACCTGTGTTGTGTAAGGTTCAGGTATGTCTTACGCGAATACCGACTAGAGCAAGGGCTGTTGCCTTATATCAAGTTTCTTTACATGACTTGCCGGTGCGAAGGAATGTGAAGAATCCTTCGCGAAGTGACAACGAAGTATCGGACGAAGATTCCTGGCTCGGTATGATATTCAGCGGGGCTACTCGTGCAAACTTTTGGATCTTCATGGCAGCTTACTTCTGAAGTTGCCCAAGAGTGGCCCTAGGTCTCTTCTGCGCGTATTCTTTCCACATGTCCGAAGAGATCCTGGATAGATCGCGCGTCCTGTCTGACCAAGGCACCGAGTCTCTTTCGGAGGACATGATCGCTTTTTATGCTAAAGTGAGCAAGCTCCTCGTTTATCCGAGCTGAGATGTCTCTTCCCTCCTTGTCGAAGTCTGTGAGGACTATGGCCTTCCTTGCTTTGATATCGCTTAGAAAATCGGTGAGACCCTTACCTGAGCTTTTGAAGCAAAGAATTTGACCTGTTAGCCCTAGTTTGCGCAGCGCTTCTTTGTCTCTGCTTCCCTCTACTATTATTGCTGTTCCAGAAGTTGATTCGACAGCTATCCTCCGTAAGATCTTTTCTAGCTTCTCTTTTCTCCTACGTTGACTTGACATCGAATCTCCTATCTTGTGATTTCGATGTTCTTCATCGCATCCAAGTTTCGTGGATGATTCTCAAAGAATTTTCTGACTGGCTCAAGAATGCGCGTCAGGGACTCTGCCACACCCTTCTTCAGGTCGAGAGGATGCAATCTCATCTTGACATATTCTTGTTCGAGTTGAACCACTGACTGGAAGTCGGCTGGTCCGCCGTACTTGTCGGCCCTGGGAATGCGCATCCGGCCTTCCTCTTGGAACACTATATACTTGGCAATTTCGAAAACTGGGTTTCCCTGTGTGATCCCGGGTGGGCAGTAGGCTGCTCTGATCTTAGCATCGATCTCGTTCGGGTTATCGTGGATAAGTATGACGCTTTCAGCGATACTCTTAGACATCTTCGATTTTATTTTTAGGTCCATTTCAGAATCTTCGTCGAACCTTTCTGTTCCTCTAGATGCGGGCTCCAGCAAGCCGGAAACGAGCGGCGTGTGCAAGCATACCGGCTTCTTTCGACCAATCTTCTCCGCGACATCTCTGGCCAGCATGTGGGCTTTACGTTGGTCGATGCCAGCACATGCAACATCCAGATCCATTTGAAATATGTCTGCTGCCTGCATGCAAGGGTATATCAAGGCCGCGGCCTCTACATCCGAGGCTTCCATACTTCTGCCCATGATGGGTATGGTTCTCCAAATGCGGTGAATCGAAGAAAGTTTTCCGATGCGTATCACCTTCTCCCAGTAGTCCTTGTTTCCTGCAAGCTCTGAAGCCCAAATGTACTTGACCTTGTCGCGTGGGATTCCTAGCGCCGTAAAGCAGTCTTTGAAGTATTCTCCGCATACACGAATGTTCTCCATGCTCCCTCCGAGTTTGTTGTTGATCCAAGAATGCCAGTCAGCGAGAAACATGATAAAATCAAAGCCAGCGTCAACCACGTCCTTGATCTTTTGGCCAGTGACTAGTCCGATGCCTATGTGCATGAATCCGGAACATTCGAATCCCCAGTATGCTCTCGGGTGCGTTTTCTCTTCTAGCAATGCCCTAAGTTCAGAAGGGGTAACGACCTCCTCGGTACCCTTTGCAATAGTATTGAGTTTCTCCTCGGTGTTCTTCATTGAAATCCTCCCAAAGGGCACGTGCTTGTTCAAACTGGCGTTTTAAGCTGTATGTCGCTTTCTAATTTATCATCTCGAATGGCGACGTCTTGCGAACTTGGAGCGCGCTTGGACGGTTAAGTCAAGCCCGCTCTGTTGCCCACAACACTAACACCAAGCGTCATAGGGGGGAGTCTCCCCACTCAGTCGGCTCTCTCGGAGGTAGGCATGTTCTCGCACGTCGCTGCCGAGCGCTTCAACACTCCCTACTGAGAAAAAGGCGAATCATGAGGTTAAACATTGCTTTCCTCGTAGCTGCTTCTTCGCTCAGGCATCGATTCTTCGACATCGATCTCAAATGCGGCAATCGGATTCTCGATTCCGAATCGCTCAAGGACAGATGGATCGATTTCTCCAAGAACTCCCAACTTGTGGCCACTGAGGCTCATTGCTGCTGCTCTTCCCCGAACGAAAGAGGGATGGTCTAGCCGTTCAATGGATGATTCTTTGACTCCGAGATTGCGTATGAGCGAGTAGACGACAGCTTGCACATCCTCATAGCTTACTGTGTGATTGCATATCACTCCTGACAGTCTTCTCCGATTCAGAGTCTTGGTAGCCGCCTTCCTGTCGACTACGACCACATCGCCGCATTCGAAGACCTTCTGAGGATATGCCACATGCTTATTATAGCTCAGAAAGTTGATGATTCCGGGAAGGAGGCTGTTTCTCAGAATGGAATACTCCAACGATATCGGGTTCTCTACTTCAACCACTTCGTCAGCTGGGGTGTTCATTTTCTGGAAGAGGATCTGTGGGCTGGTCATGATGAAGGTAAATATCTCTTGGAACCCAAAACCAACCATGAGATCTCGAACGAGCCTCCCAAACGGCGTGATCGTTCTTTCGCGGCCGATAGTGGCTGTCAAGGGGATTACGGGCTCGAACCGTCCATACCCATAAGCGATCGCGACGTCCTCGATAAGATCTACCTCATGTAACAGATCTCTCCGGTATGCTGGAGCAAAGACTCTAAGGACTTCTCTGCCACCTCCTACTCCGTACCGCATCTTCTTGAGCTGACTGGCGATTTGCCGGCTTGTAAGCTGGATTCCTAGAACTTCACACACGGCCTTCGGCCTTAGCGTCCATAGGCGTGGAGACAGGTTAGGCGTCCTCTTCTCTCTCTTAGGAGACCGCACTCTCACGTCCTTTATGACGGCGCCTCTCTCCGCCAAGGTCGTCGCCATCAGTACGAGGGCCTGATCCACGAGCTCTTCGTCCGTGCCTGTCACGTCGAGCAGGACATTCCTCGTCTTGTCGGTCACCTTAGTGAGTATTCCATTGATTATTGGAGGTAGAGAGAGGACATTTCCTTTGGAATCGTATAGAAGAGGGTAGCGAGGAAAATCCCTGATTATGTGGCCGTATTCTCTTCCTTTTGGGGTCAGCTCTAGGATCTGCTTTCCATTCATGGGACGAGTCTCATCCAGCGGTATAAAACTGATTTTCTCAGGTTCAACACCAGCGTAGATGAGGTCGTGAGTTACAGTATCGAAATCGTGAACACCGATTGACACCTTTCGTCTGTTTCTTCCGTAGGTCGCGTGTATCTTTTCCTGCATTTGCATGATCTGCCTAACAGCATCGCCAGCCAAGTTGACATTTTCCGCGACGGCCGATGACATGTAGGGCCTGATATCTAGAACGCTTCTATCTATTCGGAGTGTTGCATTGCTCCTAGCAACTTGATACTTTCTTAGTCCTGTCTCAATTCCTAACAGTCCCCTCAATTCTCTTGCTATTCCCTCAGTGCTTAGAAGGTCAGGACGGTCCGACGTCACTTCGACGGTCATCTCGTCTTCGGCCGAACTTGCGTGGCCGCACTTTGTTAAACTAAGTGCCTCTGACAGCCGCTCTGGCGTTATCTCTCTTCCTATGAGATTGCACATATCATGAATTGAGATTGTGATCGTTGGCACTATCTCACCTCAGAGGTTTCATCCTTAACCAGTCAAGCCTTTTCGAGTATAACTCCCGGATGTCGTCAATTCCCAGTGCAATCATGGCCAGTCTGTCAAATCCTATCCCCCAAGCTATTACAGGGAAATCTATCCCGAGAGGCCTGAGAACCTCAGGGCGGAAGACTCCTGACCCTACGAACTCGACCCATCCAAGCTTCGGATGTTTGACGTAGGATTCGACGCTAGGCTCTGTGAAGGGAAAGTAATGTGGCCTAAACTTCACTTCACCCAGTCCTAGCGTTGCAGCAAATTCCTTCAGGAAACCTAGCAGGTGGCGAAGGTTGATCCCTTTGTCTCCAACGATGCCATCCAACTGATGAAACTCCATGGCGTGCAGCGCGTCCAGGACATCAGGCCTGAAGATCTTGGACAAGCAGTACATCTTGATCGGAGGTTTCCGATGAGTTGCGAGATATCTTATAGAGACTGCCGTGGTCTGAGTTCTCAGAACAAGTCTTCTCGCAGCATCGTAACTCCACTCGTAGCCCCACCCATTCGAACCAGTGGTCCAGCCATCCTCATGCGTGTGTCTCACCCTTTCCGCGAGGTCACGGAACTCAATATCTCCTTGTTTCGGATGCCTCACCCTGTAACTGTCATGTATCTCCCTTGCAGGGTGGTCCTGAGCCTGAAATAGGACGTCGAAGTTCCAGAACTCGGTCTCAACGAATGGGCCTTCGTACTCCTCAAAGCCCATAGCCACCAAGGCCCTTTTTGCCTCGTCTATGAATTCGGCAAAGATATGCTTCTTTCCAGGATAGAACTCAGGAGGGGCAGCCGATATGTCATACTCTCTCAGCTTGATGTCGCGCCATCTGCCACTCAGTATTAGCTCTGACGTCAAAGCAGTCACCTCTTCAGAAACCTTGACCCCCTTGCTCACGATGTCGAGACCGGAAGTTGTGAGTTCCAGATTCCTGTCAACTTTTTCGTCAAGATCGATCAGGTTTCGGCCCTTTAGTACGGTCAGGGCCTCCTTCAATTCGCTTGGAAGATCTTCAACCTCGATTTGCTTCTTCTCATAGATGGTTCTGAGGAGTAACTCGTCGGTACTCTCAGTAGGTTCCTTTTCGACTGAAAGAATCAGTTGACCATTTCTCTTCCTGATTCCTCCCCAGCCTTTTCTCCGTATCCACCCTATGGCTATCGGAAGCATATTCTCTGGGACATGTGTCTTCCTACCGAGTCCGCCAAGATCGGCGTCGCCTCCGACCATCAGCGAGGCCTCAACCAGCCTTCGCTCAGGCACCTTCATCTCAGCGTAGGAGATGCCTTCCTCGTTCAACCTTACGACGGCTCTCTTCTTCTCCAATATCCTCAACAGTTTCTGCTCTTGGAGAGAGAGCGCGGCTCTCATCGCGGATGATAAGGATAGCCCGCTCTGTCGGGCCACCTGTTCCATTGCTCCTTTTCCATGCATGTGTCCAAGTGATTCCAGTAACTTCGCTTCATTCTCCCGAAGTTCAGTCAAACCTAGTGCTCCTCGAAACTGTAGCCCCACTCAGTTCGCCTTCAACACTTATATTTATTTCAGAAGACGCGTTAACTCTACGTCGATCTGTGTCGCAGAAGGTCTGCCTGCATAATGCCAAAGGGAATTACGCCTTGGGAGTTTGAGCTGGAACACGTTGACTACGGTCGAATCATCCAAGAGTTTGGATTACAACCCATGACGCCTGAACTGTTGAAACGAATGAAGAAACCGCACAGGTTGTTCACGAGAGATGTCGTCTTCGCCCATAGGGACTTCGACAGGATACTTGACGCACAGGACAGCGGGGAGCACTTCGTGGTACTGACAGGAATGGATCCATCGGGAGGGTTTCACTTCGGTCACAAACTGATCGCCGATCTCATGGCTTGGTATCAAGGACAGGGCGTCATGCTCTACATTCCGGTATCAGACATAGAGGCACATGTCATAAGAGAAATCGACGAGGAAACGTCCAAGAAAATAACCGTCAACGAATACATCCTCAACTATCTCGCACTCGGTGTTGACCTAGTGACTAAGGACAAGTGCTGTCTCTACAGCCAGTGGAGAAACGACCTGGTTCGCAACTTTTCGTTCAAAGCAGCCTCCAAGATTACATACAGTCAAATGCATGCCATGTACGGGTTCAACAACTCAGATAACATGGGCAAGATCTTCTTCCCCTTCATCGATGCCGCAGACATTCTACACCCCCAGTTGTCTGAACGAGGAGGTGTAAAGCCGGTCCTCGTCCCGGTTGGAGTCGACCAAGACATTCATTTGAGGCTAAGTAGGGACCTGGCCCCTCGCTTTGGAATGATAAAGCCTTCCTCCATCTACACGAAAATGATGTCAGGTCTTCAAGGTCCTGGAACGAAAATGTCGAGTAGCAAGCCCGAAACCGCAATTTTCCTCACTGACAGTATCGAGGCCGCGAAGGAAAAGTTGAAGAACGCCTTTACGGGAGGGCGCGAAACAGTTCAAGAGCAAAAGCGGGTAGGCGGACAGCCCGAGAGGTGTGTTGTCTACGAGTTCCTTCTATTCCACTTTGAGGACGAGCTACTGGAGAGCACCCATAAAAGGTGCACTTCAGGCGATCTGCTATGTGGTGAGTGCAAGGCAGTAGTTTCAGATAGAATCGCTAGGTTTCTCGTTGAGATTCAGAGAAAAAGGGAGGAAGCTAAGGCGATTCTTCCTAAGGTGTTTGAGAATCAGTTGCTCTAGGTCACGGGGTCAGCTATTTGATTCCTGACGAGGCCTTGGAATGTTATAGAAAGGCAGGAAGAATCGTCGCACATCTTAGAAAGCTGGTGCCTGAACTGGTTCGAGAGGACGTCAAACTGTTAGATATCTGCGAGAAAGTGGAGAGCACGATTCTTCAATTGGGGGGAAGGCCTGCGTTTCCCTGCAATATTGACGTGAACGAGATTGCAGCTCACTACACTTCACCCTCCGGAGACAGTTCCCGCGTACCAAACGGCTCGATCGTAAAGGTCGACTTTGGAGCACATGTAGACGGTTTCATTGCAGACAGCGCCGTATCCGTGTCCCTCAGCCCCCGGTTGAGCCCTTTGGCCTGGACGGCGGAGGAGGCTTTGCGTAAAGCGCTAGAGATTGTTCGCCCCGGAGTCAGAATTTCCGAAGTGGGAGCACTTATTCAAGCGACCATTGAGAGAAGGGGGTTCAAGCCGATACGAAACCTAACAGGCCACCTGATAGAAAGATACGCAGTTCACACAGGAGAAGCGATACCCAACGTGGGAAACATGGCCGGAGGAAAGCTCAAGATAGGCCAGATCTGTGCACTTGAACCCTTCGTCACATCCAGGTCCGCGAGAGGCGAGGTCAGGGATGAAGACAGATCGTACATTTTCAGATTCTCCAAACGGAAAGGATCTGATACCGAGGAAGGAAAGCGTCTGATTGCGTACATAGAAAAGGAATTCAAGACTCTCCCATTTGCCAGGCGTTGGCTGGCAAAACTTGATTGGCTTGAGAAGGCTGATGCCACATTCGCCAAGTTGATTGAGTCTAAGTGTGTTTCAGGATACCCTATCCTAGTAGAGAGAAGCGGAGAACCAGTGGCTCAAGCAGAGCATACTGTTCTGATCACAGAAGACGGATGCGAAAACCTAACAGCCTAGTCTTGCTTCTTTTTCGGTTCCTCTTGGTAGATTTGATTGATGTACATGGTCTCGTTGCATTGCTGACATTTTCCTGCTTCCTTGAATACATAGTCTCCAGTAGTGAAGTTTCGTATGACCTTGAAGCTGCACTTATTGCATAAGGCGACTGTCAGGACCTTCGCTCCTAGTCGGGGAAGGATGGATACTCTTCTTCTGATCTGCGTTAAGGAACTGACTGCGAGCATTATGCCAATCAAACTGATGAAAGCGGTGTAGTAGAAGCTCTCCATGTTTCCTTCCTTCATTGAGAGGATCCCGGTGTAGAGCATCCACACCGAATATCCCAGAACCGCTATGCTGAACGCTATCAGCAGGTACAGGTACATGGTACTAGGCGCTCTTGTTTGCATTGTCCACACCTACTGGCCGATTCCTACAGTATTGCCGATCCCTGCCACAATAACTATGTCTCCTTCCTTTGTCCGGTCAACAATCAGCTTCTTGATTCTTGCCACAACCAGTTCAGCGGCCTCCGAGATCTCTTTCTTCATCGGAGCGATGGCTTCCAATATGCTCTCCTTAACTATTATGGCGTACACAGGAATCTTGTGCTTCACCGCTTCCTCTTCTATCTTGAACCTCTCCGTTCCCGGGCCTCCTATGGCCGCGCCTATACCCTCGCTCAGCTCCCCTGTTTTGTCTCCCTCGAGCTTCAACGCTGCATCAACCATGACGACCATGGCGATCTTTCCCTTGTTCTCATCAATGATCTGCCTTATCGCATCGCCAGGCGTGCCCACATTTCCACCAGGGCCCTCGGCCTTGAGAGGAATCACTTTCCTTCCCTCGATCATCGTCTCGGCCGCCACGATATCTCGGTCGAGTTTTCTCTTCTCCATGCCTCGCATGAGTCTCGCCGCCACTAGAGCCCCTGCCCCGTCTCCTATCGGCTGGCCCTGCGAGAAAGCCCTAGCCGCAGCGATGAGGGCCTCGGCCTCCTGCATTACAAGAGGAAGGATCATCTGAATCTGCAATATCACGTAGAAACTTGAAGTCCTTTTTCCCAATAGATAGTAATGTCGTACGATTCGGTAAATCGTGTTCATCGCCTGCGAAACCTCGATCAGGTTCTCAAGGTTGTTTACCTGAGACTCGTCTGCCTCAGGCGCGATCTTCTTGACGTCATCCTTGAACTTCATGTCTCGAACATTGAGGATATGATCCAGCTTCCAGACGAGCCCAGCCGGATCCATTCCTTCAGGGGAGATAAGAAACTGTTCCAGCATCATGTTCAACTCAGGCGTAGGGTCTTCCTTCGGCTTGCCAACTTCCTTCAAGGTCTTGAGGCTGAGGAGCTTTGTCTCGTTTCTCATGTATTCAAGCCGCTTCACGACTCCATCAACCTCCAGGAGCATAAGGCGAACCTGGACCTTCTGCCCAAAGAACATCAACAGAATGAAAGAAAGGTACATGAGCAGAGAAATTATCGTGTTGAGATCACCGGATGGCGCGAACGGAAGACCTGCAGTTGAGAACAACGGAATCAACTGATGTGCCTCTGGCAAATCTCTCTATGACTGTTAAGTGGCTGTTATAAACCTTAATTGGGCTCTCGGATGGAGCTGGCAGCTGTCCAAGTTTGGCATGGGCTTTCGCACCATACTACTGC
>CAZZFQ010000022.1:0-5865 GCA_964653695.1 uncultured Candidatus Bathyarchaeia archaeon
CTCGAACTTCGCAATCAAGGATATATTCCACTGCGCCTCTCAGTTGCGCAACGCTGATGTTTGGAGGCCGATCTGGATGGGAAAGTGGTTAAGAAACTGGCTTGTTGGCATGGTTTTGCTAGGCCTTGCGATCTTCGCTTACAGGGCTCTCTCGCCTCGTGAAGAAGAGCCTTCACTAGAGGAGGAGATCGAGGAGGTCGACTCGTCTCTCATAAGAGAGCGAGGACGACGCTGAGTAGCAGTGATCGATACTCACGAAGCGCCGCTATAGCGAGCCATATGAATCGACTCAACGCAAAAAGGCAGCAAAATCAGAGATCTGCCGAGATTCGCTCTCCTCTATTCCTACGGATCAATTCAGAAGCAGACAAGTAGATGAACAGGAAATCATCAAGAAGCTTTCCCTAAGATTTAGTTTGAACACCTTGATCAAAGATGGCATGTCGACCAAGGCGATTGCTGCAGAACAGTAGGCGACCTTAACCTCTGTTGAGCATCAACCCGTCGTAATACTTTAAGTCATCATTTGATAGGTCTTCCTGCCAGAATCACATCAGCTAACCAAGACAAGACATCTGGATCTGGATTGTGATGAATTGACGCTACAGATAGATGACGCTGGCGTTGGGGATCTCCTCGACGGAGTCGTGATCGGAATCTACCGACCCGAAACCGATCGCTTCGACTTCGACGTCATAAATGTAGAGCATTTTCAGAAGGCAAGGTTCAAACAGAAGACATATCTTCCCGAAGCCGCCAATGTGGCGCTCCGATTGGTCGAGAAGTTCTGCCTTGGCAAGGACGAGAAGATCGAGGTCTGCTCAGGATTCATTTTGAGTGAAGCCGTGAAGCTGCTGAGAAGGAAATATGGCGACTCTACGGTGACGGTCGTGAAAATCGTGGGCAAGGCACAGCATAGGACTGAGGAGGCATTCTTGAACGAACTACGGAATCTCGGATATGAGCCAATTCCAAGCAGAGACGCAAGACGGGCGCGAAGCTTCTTTCACATGCTTCGATGGGTAAGACAGGATCGTTCAAGACTGCGATACGTCAAGACCGGTTGGCCTCGTCTGAGAAGGTACATTAGGTTCTAACAACATATCCAGGACTCCCTGCATTTGACGCTTAGTCTCTGCAGTCAAAGAGCCACACCGGACTCTGGTTCCGGTTATGCAATAGAACATCTAACGTTAAGACATTCGCAAGTAACCTGTCTCCACATTATGTTACAGGCAACCTGCGCACCTATCTGAGGCTTATTATAGCCGGGTTGTCCAGCTATCTTCATGGAGAATGGAGGGAAGAGGGCTCCGATCGTTGTAGCCCTAACGATCTTAGTCTTGTTGCTTTGGACTGTTCGGACTGAGGCAAGCTCTTTTCGCGTTGCCCGCGTCTCAGAAATAGATTCCCCCAAGCGAGTAACATGCAATCAAGAGTTCTCGGTAGCTGTGACGTTCGAGTACGCTAGCAAGGTTCTGGTTGATGTTGGCATATTTGAAGAGGAGACTCTTCGCGTAGTTCAGAGTCTCACATTGATAAGTGGCTTCTTCGGCCCGGGAAACGTCACGTTCGTCTTCAACCTAGCCGCACCGGATACCGCAGGCGTTTGGCGTCTCATAGCTGCGACTAGGGCTTGGTGGGCGAACTCTTGGTTCTCTGATCCCAGCGAAGGTGAGAAGGCGTTTGCTGTAGAAGTCGTGTCTGAAAACAGGTTCTGGCTAAACCTGACTTCAAGCTACGCATTTCATGTCGACAATCTACGATACGAGCCGAAGGACGGCCATGATGTGGAAATCCTTCTGTTGCGTGGCCAACATATGGTTTTGGCTGAGCCGATGAGACCGATTCGCGAGGGTGTCCGCCATGTCTTTGATCGATGGAGTGATGGAGTTCAGTCCAACCCGCGAGTTGTCAACCTATTTCACGACACAAAGCTGGGGGCGCTCTATCGTACTCAATATCTTCTGACTGTTGACTCGGAGTTCGGGGATCCGATTGGTGGCGGTTGGTACGACCAGGATAGCACTGCATTCTTCGCGGTTCCTTCCGAAGTAGGAGCAGGAACAGTGGGGGTTCTGAACTTCAAGAACGTCTTCGACAGGTGGGAGGGAGACTGGTCAGGCCAAGAGTCGACTGCTGCTGTCCAAATGCTCAGCCCAAAGAGAGTTCACGCCCTTTGGCGAAGAGAACAAGAATTGTCTCTGGGCCCCACCACCGGTTTGGCATCGTTTTCGTTGGTACTTGCGTCACTTTTCTTCTTCATTCGGGGAGCAAGGAGAAGGTGCTTTGGCAGGAAGCTGTCGTTCAGACTCTTCGGCAGACAGCGGATCATGTTGGCTGTGGCCGTTTGGTTCATGATGAGTTCAATCGCTATTACACCTTCACTAGCTGGTGGAAACGTTACAACCAAAGTCGGCGAGACTTACTGGAGGCATTGGGAGAATGTGGAGAGTGACACCTGCATAATCTGGCTCGGCGGAGGAATTGAGGGGCCGCCCCTAATTGTCAACCCTTACTGGCTTGAATCATACAACACCATGCGCTTCGTGCAAGACCTTGCTAGATACTACTCAGTTCTCACGCTAGAGAGAGGTTCAAGCACTATTTTCCAGACAGCACTGAACAGGACGATACGTGCAGAGTTCTATCCAAGCATGTTGATTCACGATGCGAAAGCATGGGCAACTAGTGCAGGATATCGTTACGTGTACGTGGTTGGCTATTCTGTTGGCGGGATAGCAGCGGCCAGAGAGGCAACAATTGAAGACCCCGAAGCCTGGTCGAGTCCGAACGGAATTGTTCTGATAACTGTTCCGCTAGAGCCGTTCGTGCAGTACGCGAGTCTACTGAGGGCGAACCATCTAATCCTCTATGGAACCGAAATGACCAAATCGTATGTCGATTCCGGCAGAAGCTTCTATGAGTCAACTCCGGCCAGGGGACAATATGAAGACCACTGGCTTCACAAAGAGTTCCGGATTATTAACGATGTGGCGCACGAGGTTTGGACTATCGCAAGGACTGGGCGATATGACTCCGAAGCGATTTCTGTCACAGTGAACTTCATTGAGCGATCAAAGAGCTTGCAGCTGGAGAGACGAAAACCTCTCCTACGAGACGCCTCAAGGAATTTGACCAGCTCCCTGCCAACAAACACACAAGTTAGAGTAGCGTTGACTGACGCCTCTCCACCTCAGGTGGTGCCGCTTGGCGAGGTATTCCGCGTTTCGGCGACAATTCGCTGGCAAAAACCTAGCAATGCTCAAGGATGGATCGTCCTCTACTCTTCTGATGCGGATACGATCTTGTCAGTCCGACAGCTGTCAGCTGCGGAAAACGGGTTTGGGAAGATCACCTTGCTCGCTGAGGCCCCGAACAGGAATACTCACATGAGCCTAAGCCTCCTGGTCTTGTTCAGTGACAACGACAAGTGGGCTATTCCGACGGGAGATTACTCGCTATTTGTGAAGGTCTTGGTTTCTGATTCGGTTGATCTGATTGTCAAAACAACTCTTCCCAGGATCCAGGTGGGGATCAACGGGGCCTCCTATACTTCCGATGACATGGGAATAGTGAAGGTGGCTGTTGTTCGAGGCTATTGTGTCGTAGAGATCCCTCCAATCACCTACTTGACGAGCCGTGAGCGAGCGATATTCGAAGGGTGGAGAGACGGGCTTCATCCGGCCAGAAGAACTCTTAAAGTAACGCAGAGCCTCCAAGTCGAAGCACTCTTTCGTCTTCAATACTACATATCGGCCTCATCAGAGGTTGGACATGTCGCAGGAGGCGGCTGGTACGATCAAAATGCTACAGCCACGATCACAGTATCTCCCCCGATGATACGGGATCGCGTTAACGGCACTTTGGTGATCCATAGGTTCAACGGATGGTCTCTAGACCCTAGAGACCGAAACGTCGTTCTTACCATGGTCGTCACGAAGCCGACAGAAGTCGAAGCTCGCTGGTTGAAGGTCACACACGGAGAGAAGGAGGACATCACAGTGTACGCTTTGGAAGTTTTCGCTTCGTTTCTGCTCCTTGTCGTTTCGATGGCTTTCGCAAGAACGAGGCGTGGTTTAGGCTGATTCTTATGTGTCTGGCCATGGGCTTTCGTGCGGGGCGACGGGCCTTAGATTTTTTGCGAGGAAATCTGCAATTCTCTCAGTTTCGATAACAATTTAAGTCTGCTGCCTGAAATAATTACAACCATGCGAGAAATTCTTGACGGCAAGGACGTGGAGATTCTCAAGATAATTCAAGAAGACTGCCACATCGCCGCAAGGGAGATCTCAAACAGAACTGACACCCCTGTAACAACTGTGTTTGCAAAGATCAAGCGGATGGAGCGATTGGGCATAGTCAAAGGCTACCGCGCAGTCTTAGACTCAACGAAACTTGACATGGGAACCACGGCTTTCGTCCTAGGGTCATTCGCGTACAGAGGCGAAGGTGGAAAGGTTCTGTCTCAAAGAGAGGTCGCGAAACAGATTGCGGGTTTTCCCGAGGTTCAAGAGGTCCACATAATTTCTGGCGATTGGGATATACTGATGAAAGTGAAGGAGAGGGATGTAGAGTCGATAGGTAAGTTTGTGGTTGACAAACTCAGGCTAGTCAAAGGAGTCGAGAAAACGTTGACTTGTCTCGTATTCGAGTCCGAGAAGGAGACAACTACAATACCCCTATGACTTTCTTCTCTTGGTTATCGCAGGAAGTCTCAGAAGCAGTGCCCTATACGGTTGCTTCTTCTCCTCTGCTGAGCACCACGACCTTGATGTTGCTCTTTGCCTCTACCTGTCTTTGGAAGTCTTTGACATTCGCCTCACGGCGATGGATTGGAATGACTATCTTGGGTTTGATAGCCAGAGTCGCTTCCACCGCCTCAGGCACATCCATTGTGTAAGTGCCATCGATTGGGAGAAGAGCTACGTCTATCGCTGGTAGTGTCTTCATCTCCGGTATGAAGTCAGTGTCACTTGCGTGGAATATCGTCTTTCCTTCAGATCTTATGATTACAGCAATGTTCTGCCCTTTGGGATGGAATGGCACTCCCGGCGACCTAAACCTTTTTTGATTGTATGAGTGCACGGCTTCAATCTCTATTCCGTCAAGCTTTTGCTTTTGACCGGCCTCCATCGAAACGACCTTTCCCGAGATCTCCTTTGCACAGCTTTTCGCAACGACAAAGATCGTATCGTCCTTACGTGCCATGGATATCTTTGGCTGGTTCAGGTGGTCGCCGTGTCCGTGTGTGACGACAATTATGTCTCCTTTCTTGTCATACTCGCCTTGGTAAGGGTCAATGTAGAGGATTTTGCCGCCTGTTTCAATCATCACACTTGCATGGCCCAGCCACTTTAGCTTCATTGCGAATCACAACACGATCATTTGGCGCAGATATTTGTCTTTTCACTTCTGCAGGTGTGCTTTGCAGGAAGGTCTGTGCTGCTCAAAGCCTTGGCTCAGGTAAGCGTAAATCTGGCACTGGCAATTGGTCGGAAGGCAGATGGACTGCCACTATATGCCTTGGCGTGCATCATGGACTACGATCTTTGTTAAACCTTTTCGCTTGTGGAAATGCCATATTTCCGCTCTTCCTCGATAGGCCTCAGCCCAACCCCTGAGGATTTGTCTGTCGAGCTCACTTGCTCTGCCCTTTCCACTTTTGACTTGGATGAGGAGGGTCTGGCCGTCTCTTCCAGCGAAGATGTCCACGGGGCTATGAGATGCTGCGCTTCTGCTGCAGAGCCATCCGTCTTTCCGAAGGGCCTGAAGAACCCTGTACTCTCTACTGCGGCCGCGTGTATATGCAGTCGACACCATGGTTGCGAAATGTGTGAGACCAATGATTAAAGGCCGTCGCAC
>CAZZFQ010000022.1:5965-21771 GCA_964653695.1 uncultured Candidatus Bathyarchaeia archaeon
CGATCAGGTACAGTTACGCTGAGCGAATTGATTGATTAGGCCAAGGCTACACTATGAATGGGAGGATGACGAACTATGTCCGAACGTAGGTTGTTGATGATTCCTGGATCAACAATTCAAGATCCCTCCGTTCTGAGAGCCATGTGCCAACAGTCCGATTCGCATCTCAGTCTTGAGTGGGCAGAGAAATTCAAGGCAGTCCTAAACGATCTGAAGAAGATACTCCTGACGAGTGGAGAAAGCTTCGTCTTCGCGGGAAGCGGAACCTTGTCTCAAGAGGCCGGGCTGGGAAGTCTCATCGAACCTGGCGACAGCGTGCTCTGTCTTGACAATGGGTATTTTGGAGGTCGCTTTGCTGATATCGCGAGGCGTTACGGAGCGAGGACCGAGGTTCTCCGAGTTGAATGGGGACAGGCCATCAAGGCCGAGGAGGTCAAGAGGGCTCTCAAGGGGAAGCGGTTCAAGGCTGTGACCGCTGCTCACGTTGAGACCTCTACAGGCGTGGCGATGCCGATCCGAGAGATCGGTGAGGCTTTGAGGGATTCTGGCTTATTCTTTGTTGTGGATGCAATCGCCTCTCTTGGAGGCATGGAGCTTCGTCCAGATGACTGGGGTTTAGATGTGGTCTGCTCCTGCTCCCAGAAGTGCATAGGAGTTCCTCCTGGCCTTGTACTAATCGGAGCGGGTAGGAGAGCAGTGGAATTCCTGCAACAGCGAAAAAGTGATGTTCCTGCCTTCTACGCGGATCTGAAGAACTGGCTCCCATGCATGGTCGACCCAGCCAAATATCACGCAACGCCTCCCATCAACCTGATCTACGCCCTGGGGCAGGCTTGCAAGCTCATCCTGAAAGAAGGGCTAGAAGCCCGCTTCATCCGCCATAGAAAACTCGCCGAAGCCTTCAGGGAAGCCATGAAGGCCTTGGGGCTGAGGCTTGTGCCTGAACCAGGCTTCGAAGCTGACACAGTCACCGCAACATACTATCCTCAAGGCGTTGAGGACTCGGCCTTCCGGCAGGAAGTTGAGAGAAATGGCGTCATAATCGCCAGAGGCTTTGGCCCGCTAGAAGGGAAGATCTTCCGAGTGGGGCATATGGGACAGGTGACCCTCGCCGACCTGATGGCAACGATAGGCGCAATTGAAAGATCATTCAAGGCGTTACAAGTCGAAATCGAGTTAGGGAGCGGACTCGTAGCGGCACAAAAGGCTCTCATGCAGCCGTCACCTGCTAAATGAGTTCCTGATTCGCATAGTGCCGTCGTCCAACGACCGCTCCTCCTTCCACTAGACAAGCTTCCAGAATAACGTACCATACTGAACTACTTCGAAGATCCGACAATTCAGCTTCTTGAACATGGGTGGCCCCACACCCCTCGTTCAAAGGTAACTATGCTGACAGCGGTGGAGGGCAACAGATCGAAAGAGTTCAACCTCCGAGCATGTTCGCCTAAGTCGCATGTTTCAGTTGGTCTGTGATTCTCTGATAAACTGATTGATTAGGTCAAGGCCAGCTCTGAGATAGTTAGATTCAGCTCCGTAGCCTATTCTCAAATATCCGTCAATCCCGAAGTGGTCTCCGGGAACGACGAGTACGCTCTTCTGCTCGCGGAGCTTCTCTGCAAGACTGGTCGAATTGATCTTCGGCTCGTATTTGATGAAGGAGATGGCTCCCGCCTTCGGCTTGACAAAGCTGAAGATCCCTGTTCGGTCGACCCATTCCTCCAATATCGGGAGGTTGGTTCTTAGGATGTTCCTCGTTCTTTCAAGTATCTCGTTCCGTTTCTTGAGGGCTATGCATGCGAGTCGATCGCTGACCGATGAGGGAGCAATCGTCGTGTAGTCATGATAGGACCAGAGCTTTGCGATTGTCGTCTCCGGACCGGCGATCCATCCGATCCGGAGCCCAGGAAGACCATACGCCTTTGAGAGTCCATTCGTCACTATGGTCCGATCGTAGATATCGAGAAACGACTGAGTTGTTTGGTCGTTAAGCTCAGCGCCTTGATAGACCTCATCTGAGAGTATCCATGCTCTGCTCTCAGTTGCGAGGTCTCGAATGGCATTCATCGTTGCTGTTGAGAGGACGGCGCCGGTCGGGTTGTTTGGGTTGCATATTACGATCAGCTTCGTCCGTTTGCTAACTAAGCTCTTCAGTTGCTCGATGTCCGGGGTCCAAGCGTTCTTCGCTCTGAGTCTGAATGGCTTCACTTTAGCCCCCATTGACCGTGCGATCCCCCAAATCTGCATGTAGTTTGGAAGCATCAACACAACTTCGTCTCCTCGCTCGACTAGATCTAGGATTGAGATGAAATTGGCTTCTGAGCTACCGTTTGTGACAAGGATGCTGCTAGGTGTCCTTCCTTTGTAGAGTTGGCTGATCAGTTCTCGAAGCTCAGGCGTCCCGTTCGTATAGCCATAACCCAAACTGGTGTTGGCCAAAATCTCCAGTTCGTCACCCACAAGTTCTCTGAGCCTAAGTGGATGGACCCCGCTCTCGGTAAGATTGTATTGGACAACGTTCTCGTATGTCGATTGCCACCGTTCCATCTTGAAGAGTTCGATCTTCAAATCCTTCATCACCCACGCTTTACCAATCACAACAGCCTACCAGACAACGGTTCTCGCGTGTAACATGCTTCCGTCGCTATTGCAATACTCGATGGATAGGTTGATAAGCTCTCAACCGGGGAAAAGCTTCCCACATGGTGACATTCGCAACTCTATGCTACGTCTTTCGGGGAGGGAAAGTTCTTCTCCTTTTCAAGTCAAAGGGGCTGTTCGGCGAGGGCAGGTGGAACGCCCCTGGCGGAAAACTCCTCAGTGGAGAGACCCCTGAGGCCGGAGCGGTACGAGAAATGTTCGAAGAAACCGGGGTAAAGGTGCAAAACCTGTGTTTTCATGGGATTCTCAACTTCTATCTGGGTGGCCGCAAGAAACTGGACCAAACGGTATTCGTCTTCTCTTCAAAACTCGCAAAGGGAAGACTCAAGCAAAGTGTCGAAGGCCAGCTCAAATGGTTCGCTAAGGTTCAGATACCTTATGATCAAATGTGGGACGATGACAAAGTGTGGCTTCCATTGATGTTCGAAGATAAGAGCTTCGTCGGAAACTTCTACTTCAGCGACGGATATCAGAAGCTCGAAAGCTACAGTCTGGAGGAAATCGAGCCGAGCTAGTGGCCAACCTCAGGAATGATCAGCTTAGCAGCCGCTGAAATGATATTCAGAGCAATCGAGGGGAAGATCCCCAGAACAATCGCAGCGATGGCGAGGCATAATGCCGGCCCCCACATAACTGGAGAAGCCTCTTTGACATCTTTCAGGTGATCAGGCAACTTCCCGAAGAATACACGCCACACGAACCATAGGTAGTATGCCGCAGTAATGACTGCGCTCATCGTGGCGATAAATGTAAGTAGGTTTTGTCCCTCGAACAGTCCTAAATCATGGTTGATTCCACCCGCGAACATCATTGACTCACTAAAGAAGCCACTGAGCGGAGGTGTACCGGCCAGTGTAAGGGCCCCGATCACGGACACCACAGCAGTCATAGGCATCTTGCCTGCAAGTCCGCCGTACTGCCTTAGGTCTCGAGTTCCTGTCTGGTGCATCAAGATTCCCGATGACATGAAGAGGAGTGCCTTGCAGAGCGCGTGATTGACGATGTGGAACAACCCCCCTGTCAAGCCCATTACGGATCCTGTGGTCAATCCGAACAATATGTACCCCATCTGACTGACGCTTGAGTAGGCGAACAGCCTCTTAACGTCAGTCTGCGCTATAGCCATCAAGCCACCGTACACCATCGTAACAACTGCCAGAGTCAACAGGAATGTCGAGACTCCCTTGAAGCTTGGGAAGAAGATTCCGAGTGAAATCCTTGCAATAGCGTAGGCGCCGCACTTGATCATAACTCCAGAAAGCATTGCACTTATCGGTGTAGGCGCCTCCGCGTGGGCGTCAGGTAGCCACGTGTGTACGGGAAAGACCGCCATCTTAACCATGAAGCCAAAGATCATCAATGCAAAGATGACCATGGCAACATTCGGGTTGACCTCATCGATCTTATGCGTCAGCTCCGAGATCTCAAACGTATTCGTTAGGACGAAGGTGGCCAAGATGCCGAAGAGGAGGCACACCGCCCCAACATGGGTGAAGATAAAGTACTTGAAGCCAATCCTTGCTGCGCGCTCCGGAGTCCCCCAAAACACTATTAGGAAATATGAGGGGATCAGCATTAACTCCCAGAAGACGTAGAACTGAAGCAGATTCGATGAGAAGACGACACCGAGCATGCCGCCGATGAACAGAAGCGTGTTGCCGAAATAACCCGCGTGACCATGCTCACGCTCCATATACCCAACGGCGTAGACGGTCGCGAGGAAACTCACCGAAGCTATGATAAACGCTATTGCCACACTCAAATCATCAATCTGGAACCCAAAGGTTACTCCAATCGAAGGAATCCAAGGATAGATATGTCGGATGGGAGTTGCGCCCTCTGCAATTGTGTCCGGAATCATTGACCCTACCAGAATGACCGGTACCATAGCGGCCAATGTCGCCAGCCATCCCACATACTTCTCAATCTCCTTGCTTCCTTTTCCAACCGCATATACAGTGATTCCCAAGACAATCGGCAGGAAAACTGCAAGCGCACCCGCGTTTCCTATCATCTCAATTTCCTCTCTATCTCAGAAATCCTCCTACATATAGCGACAACACAAGAAACAAGACAAATGCAAATCCCACAAGGATCATGTTGTATGAAAGTACACCCGTGTGCGTCTTTCTGAATCGGGAAGACAGCCCAACGGCACCATCAGCGACTAAATAGTTGAACCCATCGATGCCACCGAGTTCGACATATTTGTAGAATAGCCCTGAGAATCTCTTTGTCGCTCCTGCAACCAGGTAGTTTAGGCCGTCGATGCCAGCAACATCAACGTACCGATAAAGAAAAACCGAGAGTCCACGAATCACATTTGCAGCCGCATAGTTAAACCTGTCAACCACAGCAACCTCGAATCTACAGTAAATGTTGCTGCAGAGCCCAATTAGCCCAACGACAAACACTCTGCGATAGGCCGGGCCGAAATAGCTTCGATGCAAGTTGAGAATTTTCCTCAGAACAAAGTTCTTTTCAATCGTGCTGGCGAGCTGGTTTTCTGTCATACGATAGAGAAGGTAGGTTCGCGCTCCGCCGATAACAAGTACTCCGGCGACAAGTGCGAGAACAGCACACCCCACTTCCTCATGGATCGCATGCATGATCTTTTCTGTTGGACTGGCTGACACCGCACAAAGGAGACAAGTGAAACTCATAGACAATGGCTCACCGCGCTAGGAAGATCCAACCTCGCCAAGGCAATCACTGCCATTCTTCTTCAACTATAGCCATTTCTTGATCGTGTGCGTTGGTACATATCCCTAACGAAGCGTATGGGTCAGGTTCTCGCAATATAACAGTAACTATTCGAATCAGTCCTACGAAAGAGATTTGCTAGTTCGTCATTTGGCGCCTGTGAGTTTTCGGCCGCCGGTTTTGAAGCGAGCCGTTCTTCAATGGATCGATAGAGCCACTGCGAAGCAGCCTCAGGAACGTTCGATGCCAGATTCGAACCTATTACTGCTTTATATGAAACTCTGGCGAGAATATGCGACGTGGCTGCGAATGAAAATTGCACTTGTGGCGGATCAGAGTACCGCCACATCCTTCAAGCTGGCTGGGTTGAGCGACGTCACTGCCGTCAAGAACGCAGAGGAGGCCGAGAAGAGAATCGACGAACTCTTGGCGAGAGCCGATATGGCCGTGATCCTTGTTACTGAACGGCTGGTCGATGAAGTTTCCGGATTGGCCGAGAAAGTTGCTGAGCGGAAGTATCCGCTGATCGTTCCGATTCCAGAGATCCGGGGACCGCTGGTCACGAAGACTGATCTCATGGTTGAGCTTATTAGACGAAAGGCGGGTATCGAGGTCAAACTGTGATAGGATTAGAGCTAGCTTTCGAGGTAACATGAGTTGTCTATGGCCGGTTCGGTCTTTCGCGTCGCGGGTCCATTTATTATCGCTAAGAGCATGGCTGGCTCGCGGATGTATGAACTCGTAACGATTGGAGAAGAAGGTGTGATCGGCGAGATCATCCGTCTTGAAGGTGAGACGGCAGCGATACAGGCATATGAAGAAACGGCGGGGATAAGACCTGGAGAAAAGGTGGTAGGAACTGGTAAGCCGTTGTCCGCGGAGCTTGGTCCTGGCGTTATCGGGCAGATCTATGATGGAATTCAACGACGTCTACCAGTTATCCAGGAAATGGTTGGACCACGGATCAAGAGAGGTGTAATGACATCCGCGCTTGACCGAGAGAAGAAGTGGAGTTTTGAGCTGACAGTGAAAAAAGGGTCGAAAGTCGTCTGCGGAGACCCTATCGGCTCAGTAGAGGAGACGCCACTGGTTAAGCATAGAATTCTCGTTCCACCGTGGATCGCCAGTGGCACAGTAGAGGAAATCACTGAGGGCAAATTTGCGGTCACGGAACCAATCGCAAAGATCAAGACAGAGCGAGGCTCAGAGAAGTTGTGTCTGATGCATTCTTGGCCTGTGCGCCAAGCCAGACCGTACACAACGATGTTGCCCACAGATGTTCCCTTGGTGACTGGCCAGCGAATAATTGACGCCTATTTTCCGATAGCAAAAGGCGGAACGGCAACAGTGCCTGGGGGTTTTGGAACTGGAAAGACAGTTCTCCTGCAGTCCCTAGCCCAATGGGCTGATGCGGATATAGTGATCTTGGTGGGGTGCGGTGAGCGCGGAAACGAGATGGCAGATGTACTTGAGAAATTTCCTAGATTGAAGGATCATCGCTCAGGAATGCCTCTTATGAACCGAACTACCATCGTAGCCAATACTTCAGACATGCCGATTGCTGCAAGGGAAGCAAGCATCTACACGGCCGTGACCCTCGCCGAGTACTACAGGGACATGGGCTACGATGTTGCTTTGATGGCAGATTCAACCTCCAGATGGGCTGAAGCTCTCCGAGAGATATCTGGACGACTGGAAGAAATGCCAGGCGAGGAAGGTTACCCGGCGTACCTCGCCTCAAGGCTCGCTGAGTTCTACGCAAGAGCAGGCAGAGTGAGGACTTTAGGTAGTGAGGAACGGTACGGATCCATAACGGCTATCGGTGCGGTTTCGCCTCCAGGCGGAGACTTCTCAGAGCCTATTACTGGAGATACTCTGCGCTTGACGAAGGTTTTCTGGGCGCTTGACTTCGCTTTGGCCCACCGCCGGCACTTTCCCGCTATCAACTGGTTCATGAGCTACTCGGAGTACATGCGCACGTTGGAGCAATGGTACGAGAAGATTGGAGCAGGTTGGTCGAGACTTCAGGAGGAGGCGATGACCCTATTGAAGGAAGAAGAGGAGCTCAGGGAGATTGTGTCTCTGGTTGGAGCCGAGATATTGGGCGACAAACAGCGCTGCGTGTTTGAGGCTGCAAAGATGCTGAAGGAATACTTCCTCCTGCAAAGCGCTCTTCACCCTGTAGATATGTATTGTCCTTTGAAGAAGACCTACGACATGCTCCGTCTAATCTTGATGTTCTATGAGAAAGCGAAGATGGCCGTGGATCTAGGTGTGTCTCTGAATGACGTGCTTTCCGTCGGCGTGAGGGAAGACCTTATCCGGATGAAGATTATTCGACCTGAAGAATTCGGTGAGGCGAGCGCGAAGATTGAAAGTAGAATGAATGAGCAGTTTGGCCAGCTTATCCAGAAGACAAAGGAGGCCAAGCAGACATGAGTGTCCTGGCAAAGACTGGAAGGAGATTCCTGACAACTCGAGAGATTTCTGGCCCATTGCTATTCGTCGAATCCACAGCTGGTGTTGGCTACGGAGAGCTCGTTGAGGTGACCACCCCGGGGGGCGAGGAGAGGACTGGACAGGTAATAGATGTCAGCGAGAAGGTGACGATCGTCCAAGTTTTTGAGGGGACTTCAGGCCTCGACGTTAGGGCAACAGCAACGCGCTTCACTGGAGAAAGCATCAAGCTACCAGTTTCTACCGACGTTCTTGGGCGGATGTTTGGCGGCAGCGGGAAGCCCATAGACGGCGGTCCAGCCATAGTTCCTGAAGACTGCTGGGATATCCATGGCATACCAATTAACCCGTATTCCAGAGCGCACCCAGTGGACTTCATTCAGACCGGGCTTTCAGTCATTGACGGAATGAATCCTTTGGTAAGAGGGCAGAAGCTTCCTCTCTTCTCTGGGACTGGTCTGCCGCACAAGCCAATAGCTTCACAGATCGTGAGGCAGGCAAGGGTCAGGGCTGAGGAAGAAGTCTTCACAATAGTCTTCGCAGCTATGGGCATAACCTCTGAAGAGGCCAGGTTCTTCGAAGAAGACTACGCAAGGATGGGGGTTCTCGGCCGTGTGGTTATGTTCGTCAATCTGGCGGAAGATCCTGCTATCGAACGCATCCTGACTCCAAGAATAGCTCTAACTGCGGCAGAGTACCTAGCTTTCGAGCATAACATGCATGTCCTCGTGATTCTCATCGACATGACGAACTATTGTGAGGCCTTGCGCGAAATCTCCGCTGCTCGGGTAGAGATCCCCGGTAGACGTGGCTATCCTGGATACATGTACACGGATCTCGCGAGCATCTACGAGAGAGCTGGAAGGATTCACGGAAAGAAAGGGTCAGTGACTCAAATGCCTATCTTGACGATGCCTGACGACGACATAACTCATCCAATTCCTGACCTAACAGGCTACATTACAGAGGGGCAGATAATCCTCGACAGAGGAATGTTCAAGATGGGCTTGTACCCACCGATAAATCCTTTGCCATCTCTCTCCCGTCTAATGGACAAGGGAATAGGTCCCGGAAAGACGAGGGAAGACCACAAGCAGCTTTCAGATCAACTCTATTACGCATATGCCCAAGGGAAGGTTCTTCGAGAGACCGCGCTGGTTTCAGGGGAGGCTGCCCTGACTAGTGTTGACAAGCTTTACCTCAAGTTCGCAGACCGGTTTGAGAAGGAGTTCATAGGCCAGGGACTAGATGAGAACCGAGATATAGAGAAGACTCTAGACATCGGTTGGGAGCTTCTGTCGACGCTCCCTGAGTCTGAGTATGCGAGGATCGATCCGGACATCATAAAGAAGTTCCATCCAAAGTACAGGGAGTAGGATGCGGAAGAACAACTTTGTCAGTCGAGCTCGCGGGAATACATCCTACACGCATAGAGCTTGTAAGGTTGAGGCGTCGAAAAGCTCTTGCAGAAGGAATCGTCGACATATTGAAGAAGGATTTGGATGCACTAACGGCATCCCTTTTCGAACATGCACAAGGAATACCATCGATGCGGAGCCAGATCCGTGAAGCTCTGAGAGAAGCCTACCGGTTGTTCATTGAGGCCGAAATGATCGCTGGCTTAAGAAAAATCGAGGAGATATCACTAGTCGCAAAACCGATTGAACTCGATGTTCAAATGGGGTTGAAGAGCGGCGTTCTCGGAATCCAACTTCCCGCCTTCCAGCTAATCAAAGGGAAGATTGGCAGCGTTGAGCCTCGCTACAGCCCGCAAGACGCACCGGCAAAGCTGGACGAGTCGACTTCAAGGACGAAAGAGGCATTAGTACATATTGTCATGTTGGCGGAAACAGAAGCCTCGATCAAGGAGATTCTTGAGGTCATGTCAGTCAAAAGGCGGCAGGTCAATAGGCTTCAGTATAAGGTTTTGCCGCAGCTAGACGCGGCGATACGGTATATCGAGCTTATACTTGAAGAAACGGAGCGTCAGGATGCCATCAGGGTAAGAGTCCTCCAGAGAAAAAGAAAAGAAAGAGCAGAACACGCATAGTGAGCGGAAGCCAAACGCTGTCGTGGGAATCCTTGACTGAGAATGAAGCATCGCAGATACTGATAGAACCGAAAAGCAGGGTAATTGAGACGCTGCGACTAGCGGTCCTAGATGTAGGAATTCAGGAGCTTATTCGACGAACAGGTAGTACCCCCGGCCTCTTGGAGAAATGGATCAATGGAAAAGAATGGGTTCCACTGAACGTGGTCAAAGAGGCCTGTGAAATAAACCGGAATCGTCAAGGTAGTCCCTCCTATTCCAGAATCCTATCCGAATGTACCGCGGATGCTCAATTCAAGATACTCGCTAGACTCGAAGTTGGGAAGCCAAGGGCTCCAGTCACGGGAGAGGTCTCACCTTCCGAAGCTGGAGTCTCAGGAGAAAGATTTCAAGAACCAGGTGCAATGGCAACGAGATCAGAGGCAGGGCGTCAAATCGTCAAGGTTACTGTTGTCCTATTCGTTGTGCCACTGTTAGGGGCGGCGGCAGGTTTCTTGATAGCAGGTCCCCAAGGCGCAGTTACAGGGACAATATCGAGCTTTGCAATTGTGACGGTGCTTGCCTTTCTCTTCCTGACCATCTTTCCTAGAAAATCCGTAGGAGCTAGCTAAGAAAGCTAGCATGGTCCCTAGACCCGGGTTCATTGGTCAATTCTACGGCCGTAGTCGTACTACTTCGGCTCGATCTGAATGGAAGCAATTCCTTAGCTGAGGGCAGCTGAATTCACTGAACCCCCCTTTCATGGGCGTACAGGTTGACAAGTGAGAGGCCGATTTGGCGCAAATTCCTGTCAATCTTCTTCTGTGATCCCAAAAAGTTACGTATGTCTTGAACCGTTTAAGATGCCTCCAGTGGCACTTGAGATGAGTGCGTGGAAGTACAGACGACTGATGCCCAAAGTCCTAGTGAGCAAGCTTCGTCTAGTTCAAACAGAGAACATCCTCGACCTAGTAGGAAATCCGCTCGATCAAATATGCTCACGGCTTGCAAAGACCCCCTACCAGAAGGATATCCTGGAAATACCCACGCAGCAGTTTTCCTCAACTTTACTGGAGGAAGCTCTCTTGAAGAACTTCATCAAGACCGTTGATGAAATCGCTTGTTGTTCCCCGAAAGGTATTCGTGCTTTGCTCACCGCGATCCTGATGAAGTTTGAGGCAGATTGCCTGAAAGCTATCCTGAGAACAAAGTCGGCCGAATTGGAGCCAGATCAAGCGATGAAGTACATAACTCCGGCAGGCAGGCTGAGCGCAGCCAAGTGTATGGACATTATGAAGAACTCTTCGAGTATACGTGATGTTGTGAAGCTTCTGTCAGACCTTGAGTATGGACACGTGCTTGAGGAAGTCTTACCGGAGTATGAAAAGACAGGACTGCTATTTTCACTAGAGGTCGCTGTTGACAGACACGTCTACGGAAGAATCTGGAAGGCCGCCAAGAAACTCAGAGGTTTGGACGGTAGGATTGCCAGAGCGATTGTCGGCCTGGAGATCGACTCCGTGAACATCAAGGTTATTCTGAGGTTCAAGGAAACCTGTGTTGGCGAAGATTTGGCAAGACAATACTTGATGCCTGTGTCTGAGGTTTTCGGAGCGGCCGAATTAGAAGGCGCGGTCCGGGCAAAAGAAGTCAAGTCGGCCATTGAGCATTTGCTAGACGCGGCGAAGGTCAGCTTGGCTAGAGATCATCAACACCTTTTGATGGATGTGATGAAAGAGTACGTGACCCACAAGTCGATGTCCCATCTGGAAGCGCTCCTCGAAAGGGAACTTCTTGAGACAAGTCTGAGAATGTTGAAGAGGTATACTCCTTTCTTCAACGTCGGATTCGTCCTAGCGTTTCTGAACCTGAAATGGTTCGAGTTGCGAAATCTAAGAACGATTATTAGAGGAGCGGAAGAAAAGATGCCTTCAGCTAGGACAAGGGAATTGCTCGTACTTTCGTCGTAGTCGATTCTTGGATAGCTGGCTTCGAAAGAACCAGGAGATTCTTACCTTCGAATTCTGGTCTGGCGCCTTTCAATCCATTCCCTTAGGGCTGAGCTTCTATCAACTGGGTCTAGTGATCTTGTGTCGAAAAGGGAAGGTGGAAGTGTTGAGGCTCGGGCGTAGCGTGACCTTCGTGATTGCTCTTGAAGCTTCTTCTGAAGCTCCAGATAGGCCTTGCGGACTCTCAGTCGGGCACTTAGTGCGATGGATGCGAAACGCTGCTTTACATTCGTGACTAGAAGCCGAGTTCTGTACTTTTTCTGAACTCTGCTCTCGCCATGTACTCGCATCAGAAGATCCTGTTGCCTTAACTTACCTGTTAGGCTCTTTGCTTCTCTGCCTATCCTGAGTCTTGTCGACCTTTCTTTGGTTGATCGGAGTTCTTGGTTTAGTCTTTCAAGCTCTTTTCTCAGTCTAATGAACTCGGAAAGATGAGGGTAGCTCGCTGCGAGGGCCTGATATTCAGAAGACTCGCGGGTCACCGCCTGAGGAGGCATCCTGATGAGCTTTTCGTAATACGAGTAGCCCTCTTTTTTTTCTTCCATGATTTCCACTAAGCGTGATCGTTTAGATGGTGCCGATGACCATGAATGATATCAGGAGACCGTAGATGGCAAGAGCCTCTGACAGAACTACTCCTATAACATTCGATGAGTATGACTCAGGCCTCTCAGCCGTTGCTCCAATCAGCGAGGATCCTGCGTAGCTAATCCCAGCACCTGCCGCGCCCGTTCCGACAGCGATTATTATGCCCGCCATAAGCGCCCTGAAAGCAGTCTCCATCGTCTTCATCTGAGGCAGCTTTGATATGAGCATGAAAGCGATCAGCAACCCATAGATTGCCAGAGCCTCTCCCAGAACAACAGTGATGATCAATCTGCTGAGTAGCTCAGGTTTCTCAGTTCCAACTCCAGCCATGGCAGTTCCACAGACTATGATCGCAGTGGCCGCTGAGATTGTTGGCACACCAATAGACAACAATATGGCGATCAGACCGGTGAGGTTCGGGTCCAACATAATCATCGCTCCTTGAGCACCATTATGTGAATTTGAACGGTTTAAAAGGAATTCCCTCACCCGAGTAGAACTTTGAGAACCATTCGATCCAGTGAAGGCGGAGTGTATGTACGAACACGATCAATCCTTCGATAATCATCACAAGTATGGTTCCTATTGCTATGATCGGGATGCTCATAGGCGGGAAATGGCCGTGCTCCACACCTCCAAGCACCAAGAACAGATAGTTCATGACACTGTGAACTAGACCCAGAGCCATCAGTCTTCCGTAGGAGAGAGTGTGGCTCAACGTTTCAGCAAAAACCTCGACGCCAAACCCTATGCCTTCCATCGCACCTTCAGCGATTGCTGTGAACACCACTAATAGAACCAGAGGGGCTAAGACAAGCCCCGCGAGCATCACACCGCCTTCGGCGAACCACCTTGAAATACTTGATATTCCTCCCCAGTATGACCACATAATGAGTCCGCCCCAAAGCAGCCAGAGCCAGGCAACCGGAATCGGCGCACGCTTGAACTCCCGTTCTCTAATCGTGTTGAAAAGTTTCAGAACAAGTCCTAGGCTTATGTGAAGTGCGCCTACCAGGATGGCGAACCTTATCATCTTCATAGGCTCATGCATCGGCTCAAAGCCACCGATGTAGAAGGGTCCAATCCTTCCCAGCTTCATCGGGTGCAGAACGCCCGATGGGCCGAAGAACTCCCCGAAAATGAATCCCCAGAATATGGCAGCCAATCCGAGCAATATGAACATTTCAGCGCTGACGAGTAGATACCTCACGATATCACCCGCCTCCTCCAATTTGATCTTCCTTTTGAAATACGTCAACAGCCCTCCTAGTGCCGCGAATATCACTCCCTGCCCGACATCAGCGAACATTATTCCAAAAAGCATTGGGAAGGTTATTGCCATGATTGGGACAGGATTGACTTCGCGGGCTGAAGGGTAGCCAGAAGAGAAGGTCAGCTTCTCGAATGCCTGCATAAAGCTCGGCGCTGGCTTGAGCATGACAGGTTGCTTTTCACCGTGTTTAGCTGGCTCTTCAGTGATCACACAGTTGCCTCCAGTTGCTTTCCTTACTATCTCCATAGCCTCCTTCAAGTCGTCGTCTAGGACCCAAGCTTCAAAGTAGATTGTCTTGGCGGTTCTCGCGAATTTTCCCTCAGCTTCTGACACTTCTCTTTCAACTTTGACAGTTCCCTGCAAGGTCAGTAGGTCTTCTCGAATCTCACCCAGCTTCGTCCCCTCTTCAATCGAACGTCTCTCCATGTCGACGATCCTTCTCAAATCTAGGAGCCTTCTTCCGATTTCCGTCTGCTCATCGGCCGGCATTGCACTTATCTTGTCAAGGAGCGGTTTGCGATCTGTCACCAGAATCGAGGCCTTCGCAAGGGATTCAATAGGAAGCTCCGCAAGTCTTCTCTCAACATCAGCGAGTACTTCTTCAGTTTGCTTTTGCTTGATCTCAACCTTTTCATAGCGTGCGATCCCAGGCTGAAGGTTCAAGGCCTTCAAAGATGCGTCGATCCTAGAGAGCAGATCCGTGCACTTCGTCGAAGTCTGGGCCGGCACGGTGTGAGGAGTCAGCGCCCCCTTCCACTCGTCAAGCTTTTGACGCATATCAACGAACTGGACAATCCCCGCCTCGCCGAGGGATCGTACCACCTCGTCGACATCATCTTCAAAGACAATTGCGATGAGCTTTCGCATCTCTGCCATGTACGGTCCCTTCAAATCGGGAAATGGCGAAATTCTTTAAGTGCACTGTCGGAATTTAAGCGTACTGAAGGTGCCTGCCATGCCTAAAGCTCTCGACGCAATCGTTAACGGGGAAAGTGAGGCTGAGAGGATAAAGAGCGAAGCGATTGCTGAGGCGCAGAAGATCAGGAAAGAAGCCGAGGCATGGGCACACAGGACCTACACAGACGCGTACGAGCAAGCAATTGCAAAGGCGGAGGAAGAAGCCATCGAACTGAAGAAAAGTGCAAGAGAGAACGCTGACTGTGAGGCGAAGCTGATCTTGAAAGAGGCGAAGAAGCAGATAGAGGTGATTCGGGCAAAGGCGAAAAATAACTTTGAAGCCGCAGTGAAGGCAGCACTGAGTGAGTTCTACTTCAAGTAGGCGGTATCATGGAACCCGAATTGCAGAGAATCCTCGACCGAATTCTGACAAACGCAAGGGAAGATGCGAAGTCGATCGTCTTAGAGGCCCGCAAGTCTGCTGAGATGATGCTGGAGCAACAGAAAGAACTGGGTGCTCAAAAGGCTGCGGAAAGAGTCTCATACATCCTAACTAAGGCAAGAGGCGAGGCGGATACCATTCGAGGAATGATATGCTCTGACGTGAGGAGAAAAGCGAGTTGGATGGTTCTGTCAGAGAAGGAACGACTAATAACGGACGTTTTAGACGAGGCGAAGACCCGACTGGTAGCGCTAGCCAAGACAGATAGGTACGCATCCGAGCTGGAATGGATAATACGTGATGCCGGGAACGCCCTGGGCGGCGGGGGTCTTCAGGTCTTCTTGAACGAACATGACGCAACTCTACCGTTGAAGCTTGGCACGATCTCGAAGGCGATTTCGGAAGAAACAGGTAACAAGACTGAACTTAAGCTCTCTCAAGAGAGAACTGAAACCTCCGGTGGTGCTGTCATCAAGACGGCGGACGGAAAAATAACCTTGGACAACACGTTCGAAGCCATGCTCAAGCGGCGCGAAAGGGAATTGCGCCTGAAGATTGCAAGAATCCTCTTCAAGTAGAGTGCGAGCTCACCGGCCTCCATATCGCGCAACGCCTCTCCCATGGACAGTGCAGTAGGAGCCTAGCCCTGACCTAGGGGGAGGAACTAAAGACAGTTACTGCTTGTTCAATCGAAGAATTAGAATAGAAGAAGTCGGAACGGACCTAGAATTCGTCTTCAATCCTGTC
>CAZZFQ010000023.1:0-2203 GCA_964653695.1 uncultured Candidatus Bathyarchaeia archaeon
CTGTCACTGGAGTTGTGTTCGGCATGTCGATCAGAGTTGTGAAGCCACCTGCTGCTGCCGCACTAGTTCCGGAAAGGTAGTCCTCCTTGTATGACTGCTGCAAATCCCTTAGGTGTACGTGGACATCTATCAGGCCTGGAAGCGCGACAAGATCTCTTCCTTCGACTGTCTCCGCGTCTGTCGGAAGAGCGGCCTCTTTTCCAAGCTTCACGATCTTGTCGTTGGCTACAGATATGCCTCCCTCTATCAACCGGCCATTTCGGCATATCCTGACGCCCACAATGTTGATGATATCAGACTTTGACAGTGACACTCTACAGTAACCCACCCAGTTACTCTTGCAGCCTCACAATCAGCAGCTTTCTCATGAAAAAGAAACTAGTATCGCTTAACCTCCTCTTCAAGGTCGGACAGGCAATCATTACAGAGAAACTTCCCGTCGCTCTCTTTCAGGTTTTCTGACCAACTTCCACATTGGTCGCAATATCCTGCGAGGCCGACTCTTTCACGTTCAGGGACCGCGCCTATGCGCGACTTCTCTGTCGCCAAGTCGATAAGAGCTGGAGTTATCCTGAGGATGTCTGAACTTGAGACGATCCCAGCTAGCTTTCCTCCCTCCAAGACTGCAAGCCTCTCGACGCGTGACGCTCTCATCTTTCTCATGGCATCGGTTATCCCTGTCGTCAGGTCTATCGTCATCAACGGCTTGCTCATGATCTCCGATGCTTTCACCTTTGCCGGAACCAGATTCTTTGAGGCAACTCTCTTCACGATATCCCGTTCAGTTATGATGCCGAGCGGATGCTTCTTCTTGCTCACGACTACTATGCTGCCGATGTTGTGTTTGACCATTAGCTGAGAGACCAGCGCTGCTGATTCCGATTCATCAACAGTGATGACAGGAGAGGTCATCACGTCCTTTGCTTTGACTTCGCGGCTTTCCTCGGGCATCCTTGACCCCGTCGTTTGAGACTGAGTCGGAGAGATATTAAGAGTTTCTGAGTGAGCGGCTACTCTGGAGATACAATATCGCTAGGCCCGGGTGGAAGAAACTCTAACACTCGGTCAGCACCTAGCGATTTGAGTTTTGATTCGATCTTGAGTTTCTTTGAAAGCTCGGACATTAACTTCTTCGATAGATTATGACGTGGAGTCGCTCCTGGAACGATCTCGATATGGGCTGCTGTGTGAGTTCGAACTGCGCTTGGCGGTCCTCCAATGATCTCAACGTCATCTTCATTGACCTGCATGCCTATTGCGAGGCGAAGTTCCACTCCTTTGACGTAGTTTCTCTTCCCAGCGATCATGAAGGCTCCTCTTGTAAGGTATTCGCCTGATGGAGCTTTCTTGCTTACTTGCTCTGGACGTACCCAGAAGACGTCCCCTGAGGAGGCTTTTTGCGTCCACATCTTGCTATTTGATACGGCGAGCTGCGATGCCTCTAGGATCGTATGGTCAGTGGGAGTTTTTCCGTCAGTTTTTATGACAACGAATGGTGCTCCATGAGCGTCTGCATGAAGAACGATGTCAGATGGCGCCGTGTGCTTCTTGATCAGCAGCTCGTTCGTTGTTGCGTCTCTTCCTCCTAAAACCAGGAAGCCTTCAGAGGAAACGAACCATCGAAACTTCTCGTACCAGGCCCTTTCTCTCCTTTTCCTGAGACCCACCGAAACCTGAATCTGCTCTCTGTCACCTGCAACAGTCTTTAGTCGGGCAGATGTTTCCTCCATCGCCTTGCGAAGACCTTTCATCTTCTCCTTTGCTTTCTTGCCTGCTTTGAAGTACTTGGCAGCTTCGTCTTGGGGTCTTCGTGCAAGGCCTAGACTTACATCGGTCTTCTCTATTTCGAGATGGAGAATCCCTTTGGCGAGGTCAATTGACTTGATCTGAATCGGAATATGCCTTTCCGTCAGAGATTTCTGAACTCTAGACAATATCTTCGCGTGGTCAAGTCCTTCCTCTTTCCTTGCCAAGACTTCAGCAGTGACCTCTCGGATATGATGAAGGTTCTTGAAGATCAGCTGGCCCTTGAGGCTATTCTCTTCTATTGCTTGACTGAGGCTTTTGAGCTGCCTCTCCTGCATATCCCTCACGCGAACCAGCTTCTGCTCTCCTTTTAGAACTGCTTGCTTCCTCTCGGCGACCGCGATGCCCCGGCTAAGCATACTGAAGTACTCGTCCGCCGCCTCATTGAAGGTGGTGC
>CAZZFQ010000023.1:2303-8798 GCA_964653695.1 uncultured Candidatus Bathyarchaeia archaeon
ATAGAGAGCGTCATGACAAGGGCCTTTGTTGCTGGAATCGGGCCATGTGTCTTGACACTCGACAATTCGTCCAAGGACAGCTTGAGGGGATTTAAGCCTGAAGGCGGTGCATGCTTGAAGGTCTCACCTTTGACGATGTTTCTGTCTCGCATCCGGACGTAAGATAGCGCCAGTGAAATCGCTCCAGATTCATCTACGATCACAAGGTTTCCTCTTCGAAAGAGCTCTGCAATCACTTCGTAGATCTGTTCGGCGGTTTGGATACGCAGAATTACTGTTCGTTCAAACTCATGTTGTTGAATGCTGATTACGCGTCCTCCTCTGAGGCGTTTTCTCAGGGCCATGCAAAACTGCGTAGGCTCTTTGGGAATTTGGACCTCGTATTTGGTGAGATGGATTCTTCTGCCTACCTCAATCATGAGGTTAAGGTCGCCGGGTCGAAGCTTGAAGAGAAAGGTCTCGCTGTTGATTTGATAAATGTTATCTAGATACTTCTCCTTAATGAGGGGTTCCAGCTCAAGGGTGATGGCTGCTACGTCAAGACTTGACATCTCAAGCTTCATGTCCGCCAATCCTTCTCAGGAGCTGCCTGCCCGTCGGACAGTAAGGCCCTCAAGCGTCGTGTATTGGTCTAGGTTCGGGTTGGCTATCGTTGCCGCTCTGATATGCTTTGTCCTGCGCCTCAAAGGAGAATTGGGCATTGCGGTTGCTTTCGTGATCTATGTCTTTTCCTATTTTCTTTTCAGGTATGGCTTCAAGTTTGGTGAAGTGCAGCTGAAGGGAAAGTATAGATCGATTTCGCTTGGATCCGGAACCTTCATCTTTGTCTGGGCAGCAGTATGGATAATCTTGTTCACACTCAGCCCATACTAGGCTGGAGAAGACTTTTTCGCTGTTGAATCTTTCTCAGTTCCTCGTCCATGTTCATGGCTGCGCCATGGTCTGAGCCTGCCAACGGCCCTCACGAAGTCAGCGAGCGCTGAGAAGTATCTCTTGTCATAGTCGGCGTGAAGTGGACTCTCTGCTTGCTCGCTGAACTCCTTCTTTAGAGCCTCAACATTCTTACTGGTGAGGTCAAGATTGGCCAAGTAGAGGTACCTGTCGTTGCTCGATCGGTAAGTCAGTAGTAGCCCCTCAAGGGCCTTGAGGTATCCTGCCTCTTGCTTTGACTGGCCAAGAGCTTGTCTGATCTCCTCAAGTTTCTTCTCTGCTTCGCCAAACCTCTTCTCTATTATGAATTGGAAGTACTGGGAGACCATGTTCCTCGAGCCCTCGGCCATAACTATCTGCGCCTTTTGACTTCGTCTTCTTCCGTGATATCCCGAATGCCTTCCCCAGTCACTTTGAAGATTCTTTCACCTTCAGGCAGATATGGGCTTGATACCAGCCGAGCGATCCTCACAGGTCCACTCGCGGTTCTTCTCAGAAAGATGCGTGTATGAGAGGTGTGCGCAACTACGTGGCCTCCAACTGGTTCCACAGCCATGGCAAAGAACTGGTCGGGCTTTGCCATTACTTGGTTGGTGACTACTGCAACTGCGTTGAATGCCCTCGAGAGCCTAACGAGGCGATGCATGTGACTATTCAGTTTTTGTTGGCGTTCGGCGAGCATCTCCCTGCCGAGATACTCACTTCGAAAGTGCGATGTCAGCGAATCCACAATCATAAGGCGAACGTTGTTTTCTTTGATGACTTTGTCAGCTTTTTCCAAGAGAAGGATCTGGTGATCGGAATTGTATGCTTCGGAATAGATTATCTTCTGCGCTGTCTCTTGGGGGTCCAGGCCAAGGGGCTCCGCCATTCTGATGATCCATTCCGGCCGGAAAGTATTCTCAGTGTCCAGGTAGAGCGCGGCACCGTTCAGTCCTCCTCTCTCTTGAGGGAGCTGAGCGTTTACGGCGAGTTGATGGCATAGAACAGATTTTCCGACTCCGTATTCTCCATAGAATTCTGTTATCGTCTGTGTTTCGAGTCCTCCTCCGACCAGTTCGTCGATTGCCTTGCTTCCCGTGGTTAAGCGCTGGACGTCCTGTCTCATCTTGATCAGTTCATCGGCTCTCATGAATGTCAGGGCGATGCTGTTTCGGGCTTCTGAGATTATTTTCGCGGCCTGCTTCTCTCCAATTCCGGCTGGGACAAGTTCCTTCACAGTTGCGATGGCAAGTGATTCAACGGTCTGGAAGCCCAGCTCACGAAGCTTCTCAGCTGTTGCCGGCCCAACCCCTGGGATATCCTCTATACCCTCGTATTGCGTCTTTTTCTCGGACTCCTCTTCTTCATCCTTTGTTTTCTCTTTCTGGCCTGCCAAGAAGGCTCAACACCAAGACTCAATGAGTCTGTCGTCCTTCTATTATTTAAGGAAAAGAGAGAAACGAAAGTGTTTCAGCCGCATGGACACAGCAACATTGATCTCGCCCACAGTCGTGACGATCTCTCTCTTCTTACCGCCATTTCACATAGAGACTCGCTTGTAACAGAATACTCTGTTGCACAGCTAACGATCTTATCGGAACTGAATCAAGCTCCTTAGGCCCAAGACGCGACATGGTGTTCGCGCCTAATGTCGAATCATATCTTTGAGTGCCCATATATCTATCCGGGCCTCATCGAGTAGACTCCCGAAAGAAAACCCGTATATATACTGGTCTTAGAGGTTTGCGACCACACGGAGGATTCCTGTTGGGAATTGACGAAACCGTTGAAAAAACTGCGGTAGAGATCCTAAGACGGGCGGTCATCTATCTACCAAGAGACGTGAAGGAAGCTCTGAACAACGCCTTCGAAGAAGAAACCTCTGAAGCGGGAAGAACGCAGCTCAAAGCAATACTTGACAACATCAACCTAGGAGAAACAAAAAAGACTCCTATCTGTCAAGACACAGGGATCGCTTTGTTCTATGTGACAGTAGGAAGAGACTTCGGTGACTGCTCCTTCCTACCCGAAGCTTTGCGCACTGCCGTAAGGACGGCCACCGTGGAGGTGCCACTGAGACCAAACGCGGTGCACCCTCTAACAAGGAAAAACAGTGGAGACAACACGGGCACAGAAATGCCCTACATCAACTGGGGCATCGGCGATGGAGACTACATTGAACTAACGGTCATGCCTAAGGGTGCAGGATCAGAGAACATGAGCAGTTTCGCCATGTTGACACCAGCGGAGGGTGTATCTGCTCTTAAGCGATTCGTGATTGATCAAGTGATCAGAGCAGGAGCTCAACCCTGTCCCCCAACCATCATCGGCGTCGGAGTCGGGGGTTCAGCAGACATCGCCTTGAAGCTCGCAAAGAAGGCTCTTCTCAGACCGATAAACATGCGGCATCCAGAGCCGGAGATCGCTGACCTTGAGAAAGCTCTTCTAAGAGCGGTAAACATGACTGGGATAGGACCGATGGGGCTTGGCGGAACATTCACTTCGTTAGGCGTAAACATGGAATACGCTTACTGCCACACAGCCAGCCTTCCCGTGGGATTAAATATGCAGTGCTGGGCTGCGAGGCGAGCAACTGCTCGCATCCATAGAAACGGAAACGTAGAGATGATGAGTTAGGAGGCTATTCAGATGGCCACTTTCAAGTTCACGACACCGGTTAGTGAGACAGACGCCAGAAAACCGAAGATAGGAGACACCGTGTACGTCAGCGGAATCATGATCACGGCCAGGGATCAAGCACATAGACGAGCGCTGGAATATGCTAGGACAGGAAGGCCCATTCCAGTTAGCTTTGAGGGAGGCGTCATATTTCACTGCGGGCCGATAGCGGTCAAGAAGAATGAACACTGGGAGATAGTCGCGGCAGGGCCAACGACGAGCACTAGAATGGAAGCCTATGAAGCAGAATTCCTTGAGAAGCTCAAAGCTCGAATCATCGTCGGAAAGGCCGGAATGGGTGCCAAAACCGCTGAGGCATCCAAGAAGTTCGGCGCGATCTACTGCGACTTCACAGGCGGAGCAGCCGTATTGGCCGCGCAGAAAATGAAGGCAGTGAAAGGTGTTGAATGGTATGACTTGGGGATGCCTGAGGCGCTTTGGATTCTGGAGGTCCAAGATTTTGGCCCGATGACCGTTACAATAGATTCGCAGGGAAAGAACCTCCATGACATCGTCCAAGGATTAGCGCAAGAGAAACGAACAGAAATCCTGAGAGCTCTTGGAGTTTCACAATGACATTCAAGCATTGTGCCAATCTTATATATCTGCAGCAAGGGGGTAGGAAGCCGACAGTCAAGTCAGATGGCTAGGTGTGAACTCGAATGTCCTTTGAAACGATCACGACCGACGTTTTGGTTATTGGTGCAGGCGGAGCAGGAAGCAGAGCCGCAATAGAAGCCTCGAACTACAACGTACAGGTCACTCTCCTCAGCAAGGAGCTGCTAGGCAAGGCCCACTAACAGCGCAAAAGCGCTTGGGCAGACTTGCATGGCTGAGGGAGGAGTCAACGCCGCACTCGGAAACGTCGACCCGGAAGATAATTGGGAGATTCATTTCAAGGACACTGTCACCGGAGGAGCTTGGATCAACAACCAGAAGCTAGTCGAAATCTTGGTGAAGGAAGGCCCCGAACGGATATTTGACCTCGAGGAATATGGGGCAGTTTTTGATCGAACACCGGAGGGAAAGATCGCTCAGAGACCCTTCGGTAAGCAAAGCTATCGCAGAACGTGCCACGCATCTGACAGAACTGGCCATGAGCTTATGGCAACTTTGGTCGAGGAGGTCAGACGTCGAGACATCGACGTGATGGAGGAAGTATTCGTCACAAACCTCCTGAAGACGGACAACACGGTTGTGGGAGCATTGGGAATTGAATGCAAGACAGGAGATTTCTGCGTTTTCAAGTCGAAGGCAACAGTTCTGGCGGCTGGAGGCACAGGCCGAGTCTACAAGATAACATCAAACGCAGCTCAAGACACGGGCGACGGATATGCTTTGGGATATCGCGCCGGAGCGAGCCTCATAGACATGGAAATGTTTCAGTTTCACCCGACCGGAATGTTGACTCCGGAATCAGTTCGAGGAGTGCTTGTAACCGAGGCAGTCAGAGGAGAAGGCGGGACACTTACCAACAAGAACAATGAACGTTTCATGGAGAGGTACGACCCCCAAAACCTCGAATTGGCTGCCAGAGACGTGGTCGCACGAGCCATCGCAACAGAGATTCTTGAAGGAAGAGGCAGTCCTCGCGGAGGCGTCTACCTCAGCGTGTCTCACGTAGACCCTCACATCATCGAGGAGCGCTTGAAAACCATGTTGAGGCAGTTCCTTGATACAGGCGTGGACATACGAAAGGAACCGATGGAAGTTGCCCCGACGGCACATCATCTAATGGGAGGTCTCCTAGTCAACGAGGAGGCGGCGACAGACCTCAAAGGATTGTGGGCAGCAGGCGAGGTTGCAGGTGGCATACAAGGCGGGAACCGCCTAGGCGGAAACGCTCTCCTTGACACCCAAGTCTTTGGGAGGAGAGCTGGAGAAAACGCCGCAAAACACGCGAAGACTAACCAAAGTAGACCGATAGATCGCAAGGACGTGGAAAAGGAGATCAAAGGGATAGAGAGCTTCAAGGGGAGAGAAGACGGAATAAGGCCAGTCAGAATCAAGAGCAGGCTTGCTGAACTGATGTGGGACAAGGTAGGCATCTTCAGAACGCGAAGCGAACTTCAACAGGCCATTTCCGAGATTGAAAGAATTCAGAAAGCAGAACTACCCAAACTTCACGTCACAGGTAACGGCACAAGATACAACCACGAATGGATCGAGGCGATTGAGGTGGAGAACATGATCCTCGTTGCTGATGCAATTGCGAGAGCAGCACTAATGAGAGAAGAGAGTCGCGGCGCCCACTTTCGAAGAGACTTTCCGAAGACGGACAACAGGAACTGGTTCATGAACATCATGGTGAAGCAGGAGAACGGCAAAATGAGCTTCAACAAGATCCCTGTAGTTGTGACCCTCCTAAGACCGGAGATGTAGAAAAATGGCTGAGATGTTCAATGTAAAGATCTTCCGATACGACCCAAACCTAGACAAAGAGCCATACTACAAGACCTACCGGATTCCGTACACAGAAGGAATGATGGTCCTAGATGCTTTGACCTACGTCTATGACCAAATCGACGGCACACTTGGATATCGCTGGGCATGCCGTGCGGGGCAATGCGGGTCTTGCGCCCTCATCATAAATGGGAAACCCAAGATAGCGTGCCGAACGCTGATCGAAAAAGGGAAGGATATTACTTTGACACCTCTCCTCCAGTTTCCAGTCGTGAAAGATCTGGTTGTAGATCTAGAAAGAGGTCAGCGCAGAATCGAGCGAATGCACCCTTTTGTTCAGAGACTCAAGAAACCGTCGAGACCTGAAATAGTTGCTGCAGAAGCTATTGAACCGATAAAAGAAATCCGGGAGTGCATTGAGTGCTGGTCATGCATCTCGGCGTGTCCTGCAGTCGCTGAGGCTTGGCAAGACTTCTCGGGCCCAATGTTTCACGCCAAACT
>CAZZFQ010000023.1:8898-20120 GCA_964653695.1 uncultured Candidatus Bathyarchaeia archaeon
GAATTCACCTGTTGTGGTTCACCTCTCCTTAGGGCTGGCCTAGTAGATGAGGCGAAGAAGAACCTTGTACCAAAGAACATAGAGATCCTTGAGGAAATAGGCGTCAAAACCGTTGTTACGGGCTGCCCTGGGTGTGGCATGACCATAAAGCGAAACTATCCTGAGCTGATTGGGAGAGAACTTGGCTTCGAGATAATGCATTTTACACAATACCTAACGAAAACAGCAGATCTTAACATGAACATGGGGAAGGCAGTCAATATCAAAGCAACACTTCACAATCCCTGCCACCTTAACAGAGGCCTCAATGCGCCACACGATCTAGAAGATCTCATGAGAAGAATACCTGGCCTCAATATGGTCGAAATGGAGGAGCCTGATAGGTGCTGCGGCGCCGGAGGAGGCGTACGTGCAGGTGAACGGCCAATGTCCATGATGATCGCTCGACGAAAGGGAGAACTCATCATAAACTCTGGGGCTGATGCTTGCGTCACGCAATGTCCTTTCTGCTACATTCAGATACGTGACATCCTGAAAGAGTTAGGTTACGAGCTGATTCAGGTATATGATCTGGCTGAGTTGATGGTCAAGTCCTATCGAGGCGAAAAGGCCTAGATTTTCAGCACTACTCTCGCAGAAAAGAGCGCAGGCAGTCGACAATTGTTTCCTTTCTACTCAAGCAGAAGTACTCAGTTGTGGCTGGTCGCTCAGCAAAATTCCCATCGTTATCCATACCTTGTTTGTTCTTCAGCTTCTGGTTCGAACGACTTTAAGAAGATCTGCTCTTGTAACTATGCCCGATGGATGACCTTTTTTCGTGAGAATCACTGCAGAACTGTATTGGAGAAGCGCCACTATAGCGGAAAGTGGAGAATCCTCATCCAGTTGAGGAAAAGGCTCATCCATAATGTCTTCGACGTGCCTATGAGAGAGCTCTGACAGGTTCTTGCCCTTGGCTATTTGGGTGAGTATGGATTTCTCTGAGATGCTGCCTACAGCGAAGCCGCTATCGAGCACTGGGAGCTGTGAGAAGCCTGTCTGCCTCATGGCTGCGGTGGCTTTTGCCACATGGTCTTGTCGACGAACTCCAACAACTTTCCGGCTGGCTATCTCCTTGGCCTTGGTCTCAACTTTTCTTTCCAGTTCTTCGAGTGCATCAAATATATTCTTTGTTCCTTCATAGGAAGGACTGACTTTGAGGGCTTCGATCTTGGCGATCATGGATTGGCTGACGCCCGCCAAAAGAGCCAAATCATTTTGAGTAAGGCCGAGGTTCCTTCTTCGCTTCGGTATCTCCTGCAAATGAGGTAGCATACTGTTAGACGTGACAAGCGCTGTCTATATTCCTTTAGGAATAATCAGAGTACGAAGGCATTAATAGTGAATTCTCGTCTTTTCTCGTCGCGAGGCTGCGCTAATGCGGAAGATCACTGTAGGCGAGTTGAAGCAGGTGCCATTGGAGAAACAAGGAGTTGAAATTGTTGAAAGAAAGGGTCTGGGACATCCGGACTATATCTGCGATTGCATAATGAACGAGATTTCAATTGCCCTGAGCAGAGAGTATAGACGGCGTTTTGGAGTAATCGTTCACCATAATATCGACAAGGGACTTCTCGTTGCTGGTGAGACTGAGGGCCGTTTCGGAGGGGGTGTTATCAGGCGGCCTATGCTGATGGTTTTTGGAGATAGGGCGACATTCCAGATCGATAAGGACAGGGTTGATGTTGACTCTATCGCCATTGAGACAGCCAAGAACTGGTTCAAAACGAAGCTCAGGTTTGTTGATCCGGAAAGGGATGTGAAGTATCAAGTTGAAATCAAGCCTGGCTCGGCTGAGCTTACAGACATCTTCAAACGGAGAGAATCAGAAGGGCAGTTTCTAGGCGCGAATGATACGTCTGCAGCAGTGGGATATGCTCCCCTGACTCCGACGGAAAGACTAGTGCTCGAAACAGAGAGACATCTGAACTCGCCTGACTTCAAGAAGAGCTATCCTGAAAGCGGGGAAGACATTAAAGTCATGGCGCTGAGACACAACGATCGACTTGAACTCACAGTTTCGATGGCCTTTGTCGACAGGTTCGTCGGAAGTGAGAACGACTACTTCGCAAAGAAGGAGTCGATACTCGAAGCGCTAAGAAACTTCACAGAATCCAGGGCGGCCTTCAACAAGGTTGACATAGACTTCAATACGTTGGATGCAAGGGGAAGGGGGCTCTCAGGGATCTACACAACAGTCACTGGCACATCAGCTGACGACGCCGATAGTGGTCAGGTGGGAAGAGGAAACCGGGTCAATGGATTAATCCCGTTGAATAGACCCTCCAGTTCAGAGGCAGCTGCAGGTAAGAACCCTGTCAGCCATGTCGGCAAGATCTACAACCTGCTTAGCTTCAAGATCGCTGACAGAATGCAGAGGGAAGTTTCCGGCATAGAGGAAGTGTATGTCTGGCTTCTAAGTAAGATAGGGATTCCAATCGATCAGCCCGCAATAGCATCGGCGCAACTCGTTCTGTCGAAGACGACGAAAATAGAGGATGTGTCGTCTCAAGCAAGACACATCATGGATGACGAACTAGACAGATTGCATCGTTTCTGCGAGGATCTGGCGGAGGGAAGAGTTCCTGTCTGCTAGCCTTCCCTTTCTTTCTCCCCGTCCTTGACTGGAGACAATTCCTTGAAGAGCCTCTCAAGCTGCCGCTTCATCAGCCTGACATCCTGGCTCAGGTTGAAGTAGTCTGCGAAGGTCTGTGTTGTCCTCAGGACTTTGGTCCGCCCTAGCTTTGACTCGGATATCAACTGAAGATCTTCAAGCTGTCTCACGTGATCGTATGTCAGTTTCCCCCGAACCCTCACCACGTAGGATTGCGTTACCGGCTGCTTGAGGGCAATGAAGGATAGAGTTTTCAGGGGACCAGGGGTCAGTAGCTTTCTCGTGGCGAGTTTCTTGACTGCACCGACATATTCTGGCTTCAGCTGCATCACGAACCTTCCGTCCTGAAGTTCAAGGACCTCAAGCGATGTGTCAGACTGCCTATATCGCTCGGCCACCGACCTTGCGATTTCCTTGACCTTGTCCTCTGATCTCATCTTGGCGACTGAGGCGAGGGTCTGAAGGTCGAGTGGTTTTCCGGCCACGTAGAGCGCGCCCTCAACGAGTTGGAACTTGCTCTTGCCTGTTGAGACGTCTACGGCTTCATTCTGCGCCAACCTGAGAAACCGTCCTTGTAAGAGTTATGGCAATGTCACCGAACTCGTGATCCTGATAGAGAACAAGCCTTTTCTGACATGCGAGGAACAGGACCATAATGAACCGTCTAATAATCTCCACAATGGGCAGTCCTCTCGTTAGCGTCACAAACGAGATCGATGGACTCTTGCTAGACAGCTCTTTGAGATGAAGGTAGAAAGCCTCCAATCGCCGATCTATATCTGTAAGAAATTCGTCTAGTCCATCAGTAAGCTGGGCGGGCAATAGTATGGGATTCTTCTGCTTAGCCAACACAGCTCTCTCGCTTTCAAGAACCTCCTCAAGCGCCCTCAATAGTTGCTCGGCAGAGGCTGAAACGAATTCGTAGCGTATCGGAAGAGGAAGAGGAGGAGGGACTTCCTCGCTTATCCTCTGCAGCTGAGGCTTAGGCGGCTCCTCCAGTTTGAGTACAAGCTCAGATTTCATGCGATGGATCACCGCTGAGGAGAGGAGGGCGGTTCCCGAGGCCGTGAAGTCTATGTATCCGCTCTTCTTCATCTCCGCGAGAAAGGAATTCAGCAGAAATGTGATATTAACGTCCCAGGGCTTGAGCCTATGGAGGCGAATCAGGTCAAAGAGAAGCACATGTGGCGGTTGCAGCCAGAATGGTTTCTCGCTAACGTACTCTGTCAATTGGATGCGACCGCCATAGGAAGCGAAACCACTTGAGATATGCCGTCTTGTACGAAGACACCGTAGACTTTGCTGGCTCGGCTTATGGTTGTGTCCTTCAACGAGATTGCAATGAACTGCGATCCTTCTGACCTTGACTTGAGGAGCTCAGCCAATCTTTGGGAGTTGAGAACATCTAAATGAGCGTCGATCTCGTCGAAGATATAGAACGGCAGCCGATGAATGGTTTGGAGTGCAAGCAGGAAGCAAACGGTTGCCACAGATTTTTCCCCTCCACTGGCAGAGCTGACTGTAAGCTCCGCCTTACCTGGAAATTGAAGAAGCATTTCCAGTCCCCCCTCAAATGGTCTCTCAGTATTCTCGAGTCTTAGCCTCCCCTGACCTCCGCTGGTTATCTCACAAAATGCTTCTTGGAAATTCTTGTTGACCTGACCTAGAGCTCCCATGAACGCGTCGTATTTCTTCCTGTCAAGTTCATTCATGAAGGAGATTATTGAAAGCTTCTCTTTTTCGAGTTCGCCTATTCTCACTGAGAGCTGCTTGTAATTGCCGATTACTTCCTCGTATTGTTGAGGAGCAAGTTGGTTCACTGCGCCTATGCGCTCCAGCTCTTTACGCAGTGTATCCAGAGTACCTTCGATTCTTCTCGTCTGTTCCAAGCTTGGCTGAGGTGGCTCCTCATATCCTAGGTCTCTCAGTTTGGCAAGGCACATTGAGATCTGCGTTTCTTTCTCTCTGATCTGCACTGAGAGCTGGTTGCTGGCTTGATTGGCGGATTCGTACTCTGTATATGCCTTGTCAATATCGTCCTGTATCTTACTGAGTTCGGTTTCGGCTGCATCACGGTGTTCCTTGATCGACGAAACTGTGGATGAAAGCGCTTCTCTCTTTGCTTCTAGGGCCTTTAGCTCAGTTTTGGCTGCATCCAAGCTTTTCTTAGCTTCATCTAGGCTTCTTTCTCTTCTTTCGGTTTCTTGATATAGTGCCTTTGACTGGACGCGCGTCTGATTCAGAGTTGAGGCCAATGTCTCAATTGATTTTCCTAGGGACGAAAGTCTTCCCTCGATGTGTACTTGCTCCTGCTTCAACTCGTTCAACGGCCTTGTCAAGGCGAGAAGCTCGTTCTCGATTTGAATGAGGTAGCTTGATTTGACTGAAAGCTTTAGGGAATTTCTTTCTTTCTGTAGTTGCATCAGTTTTGGCCTAGCTTCACTCTGAAGGCTCTTGAGACGGGACAGGTCTTCATGTTCTATCCCGACTTCATCGACGGTTGATTTGGCCCGTGATTTCGCTGCCTCTAGTGATTTCTTGGCATGTTGAAAGTTCTCCTGAATCTCTGTTATCTGTCTGCCAGCTCTCTCTATGGTATTTGTTTCTTCGATTTCGGTTTGCTTCAGGGCTGCGACATCTTCAGTTAGTCTCTCTATTTCAGCTTCCCCTCGCTCGATCAGCGTTTCCAGAGAATGAAGTGTTCGATCAAGATTCTGTACAGCCGAGGGGGTTGGTATGATAGATGCTAAGTCCAGGGGTTCTCGGAAGTATCCGGCTTCTATTCCTCCTCCAGGCTCAAAGAGATCTCCTGTGAGCACCACAGCTCTGAGTCCTTCAATAGAAGCCAAGAAAGCGGCCTTTTGATCTTCAGCGAGTATCGTATCACCGAAGACAAAGTTCAAGGCTGGTCTGACTTCGTCAGGGCATTCCATGAAGTCCACTAGCCGCCCCACAAGGCCAGGGATATCCGAGCGATTCTCGACGGGTTGGGCAGGCGAGACGCTGTTGGCCGGTATGATCTTGAGCCTGCCAAGCTTTGCCCGCTTCAGGGCTTCGGCACAGATCAACGCAGTTTCAACGTCTCTGACTACAAGAGCAGTCATCCATCCAGCTGATGCTGCCTCCGCAGCTGTTATGCATCTCTCGTTGATCTTGATGAGGTTCTGAAGTCTCCCGTAGACCCCGACTATTGCCCCTGCTGCAGCCATCTCCTCGATTCTCCTCAGAGCGCTCTCTTCCGGCGCCAATGTCTCAACAAGATCCTTCTGAGTCTCGAACTCAGATGCTGACATTCGAGCTTTTTTCGCAATCTCGGCCGCCTCCCCGATCTCTTGCTCCTTCACTTTCAGGAGGAGTTGACTCTGCTCAAGCTTGCTACTACTGGCTTTGACTCGCCTTTCCTCTTCTTCACGTAATCGAGTAATCTCACTCAGCCGAGTGTTCATTTCCTCGATGAGTCCTAGGTAGTCTGAACACCGCGCCTCGAGAGCCTGTCCCTGATTCTCCAACAGCTCAATCTTTGCCGTTTTGCTTGCGATCTGAGTTTCGATGCTTGCTAGTGACTTGGAAAGATTTTCCATCTCGTGTTCGATTTCCTCGATCTTAGCAGTGTTCTCTCCCAGCTTCTCTCTAGTGAAGCGAACCTTATCAGAGAGTATATCATATTGTCCCTGTTCCTCAGCTGCTGATGACGAGACTTCTTGATGTCTTTTCTGGAGGGTCTTCTGCTCCTCCTTCATTTGGTTCAGGGATGACTGAAGTTGGTCAACCTGGAGTTGGAGCGCCTCTTTCTGCCTACCCAGCGCTCCCAAGCTGATTTGTTCTGACTCGATCTGAGTGCTCAAGCTGGCTATGGTTGCATTGATGTCTCCGATTTTTCTCTCCGCTTCGAAGAGTTCGCTGCTTCCTTTGACGACCGCTTCCTGCTCCAACTGTCTTCTTTGCGATTCAAGGAGGTCTCTCCGCTTTCCGAGCTCCTCTCTCTTTCTCTTGATTTCGTCAATTCTCCTCTGCCCTGCTTCGGCCCTACCTTGTAGCTGTTTGAGAGCCTCACGTAGCCCTCTAAGCTCTCTTGATACAATTGTAGATTCCAGTCTGCTGATCTCTCTATTCAGAAAGGTGTATCTGAGGAAGTCGTTTCTTTCCTTTTCAAGCGATTCTACCCTGTTTCTGACCTCTTCAATTCTCGCAGAGGCAACCCTTAGATTAGTGTCAGCTATGCCGAGTTGCTTCTGGGCTTCCTGTTTCTTCAAGTCATATATGCCAATTCCAATCATGTCCTCGATTATTCTCCTACGCTCGTCGGCCGTGACCTCGGCGAGCCTCGTTACTGCGTGTTGAGGAATCAGGTTGTATCCAGTGACTTGAATGTCAGCTGAGGACAATATGTCTGTTAGCTGCTTCCGGGATATTCGCCTCCCGTTCAGCCGATAGATTCCTTCCCCTCCCTTTCTGAACTCTCTCGAGATAGTGACTGCGTCGGCCTCGACAGGTATTCGTCTGTCTGAGTTATCAAATTGAATCGAAACCCAAGCGGATCGAGACTGAAGTTGGGGGGAGGTCTTGTGAATTATGTCGCTGAAGGAAGTACAGCGAAGTTCCTTCGGACTGAGTTCGCCCAATGCGAATCTGACTGAGTCCATGACATTGGACTTGCCTGACCCGTTGGGCCCCGTTATGACAGTGAAACCTCTGTCAAGTGAGATGGACGCTTTCTTCTCGAAGGTCTTGAAACCTCTCAGCTCGATCTTCTTGATGTAGACCAGAATTCGCCGGGCTCCTTCTAATCCATCGACAGTGTCTCCGTTGGGTCGAGTGTCGAGTCTTAAATCGTTTTTAAAGGTTCTTTGACATAGAAGGGGTACGCTATCTGGGTCTGCACGAGCCGCCTTGGATAGACTCACTAAGGCCTTCTGTCAGGCTGAGATGGGCTTCTAGGAGCGTTTCCTCTTCGTCACAGCCTTAGCTAGAACCAGCAAAGCAACGGCTACGATCGGCAGGAGATAGGCTTCGAACTCAGGTATCGGAATCTCTGCTCTCTCCAGGTAGAAATTCATCTGCGCCGCGACCCCATCGGAGATTGCTATGGCCCTCGCCTGTGTCAGGAACCCGGGAGACTCAACCGTCACATTGAGGATACCAGACGGCAGATACATGACATAACTGCCGTTGAGGCCGGTCGAGACTGATTCCACTAAGACGCCGTCCTTGTACGCCGACACTCTAGCCCAAACCAGTGGCATGGCCTCATCATACATGTTGTATCCCCAGACTCTGCCGGTTAAAGTTCCTCCACCCGCAGCGTCAGGTGAGCTGCCTGTGAAGAAGAGGAGAGCCAAGGCTACGAAGACTGCTAGTACGGGCAACATCCGTTTCTTCATTGGCTCATCATCCTCGCTTTGGAAACATTTGGATACAGACTCATTAAGGTTTTTGACTCCGCCGCGTGTTTCGCTACGTTCCACGCCCGAATCTTTTTGATCGTCCATTGCGTGACTAGGGCTGCTACAATGCTTGACAGGCATGACGTTGCAATGAGGAAAATGAATGTGGCGGCTGTGGTTGTTATTGGGGCACGGGTGATCTCACCGAAGACTACTAATTCGGTTCCAATCATGAAGGCTATCGCAATGTACTTGGGCAAGTTCTGTCCTAGAGCAGGCCTCCTCTTTTGGAAAATTCGAAGTGCTAGAAGGAAAAGCGGCGTCAGATAAACGACGCCAACTAGGGCAGATGCAGCGAACCCTGCGACGAAGAAGGCAAACTCCGAACTTGCGCCAATTGTGAAGTAGACTGATGCCGATAAGGTCAGAATCCGCAGAGTAGGGTAGAGGAGCCCTCTTAGGGCTATCTTCAGGGCGGGATTTTCGCTTATTGATGTCGGCAGGTCAGGCGCCATGGAATAGCATAGCTGATCAAAGGCTTCAGACCAGTATCTTGCAGCGAATGCTCTGGGGATGTGTCGTTCCCTAGCGGCCTCCAGGACACTGAGCTCAACGGGTTTGTCCGGCCCGTAAGTCGCAGCCAGTACGTTCAGAAGCCCCTTCGCCTTCTTGAGATATGCTAGCTCAATGCCTCTAGGCGAGTTTACTGTTTGGAGTGGGTCGACAGGCTGTCCATCGAAGCTCCTCCATTCTTGAAGCACGTATTCGTCGATACCCGTCTGGATTTTTGTCGGGGCATCTAGAGACATCATGGCGCCCGAGTCCATCCACTCGGAGAGATCGAAGGGCATCATCCCGTTTCGCCAGTTTGAGTTGACTTTGATGGAGACATTAGTCCCATTCGGGAGCCCGACAACTTTCAAGTAAACTAGGTACTGTGTTCTCCAAGTTGCAGTCACAGTCTTTGGGCAATTCATCACCACTGATCCTTCACAGGAAGACCCTTCGTGGTCTCCTGTCCACTTCGTGAAGGCGTAGCGAACCCCTGTTCTAGGGCTAACCATTGACTCAATGGAGAACCTTGCGGTTGCACCTGCTGAGATCCATCCCTGTCCAGACGGCTTTCCGAACTCACTCAGTACTCGAAGTTCATATTCCGTCCTCCAGTTCGTGACAATAGTCCGCGGACCCGTCATTGCGATAGTAATTTCAGTTGACTCAGAGGTCAAGTAGCCTGACCAGCTGACGAATACCTTTCTAGTTTGATTACCCTGGTCGGCGGGAGACGATGCCTTCAGTCGAACTGTCGCTCCTTCTCTATACCACCCTTGTTCAGCAAAGGGACCAACTACTGAGACTATTGTGAGATAGTGTTCGACGAGCCAGTTTGCGGTGAGATTATATGGGCAGTTCATAGGGAGTTGGAGAGTAGTCGAGTTCGTGGTGTAGTTTCCGCTCCAGTGAGAAAAAACCAAACGAGTCTTCCCGCTGCTCATGAGGACGGGGGATGTTGCCTTTGCTGTTGCTGTACTGTTTCCGTCATACCAGCCATCCCCAGAGGTTGTGCCCTTGCCTGATTCTATTGTGAGGCGATACTGAGTTCTGTATTCTGCGGAGAATGTTATGTCTCCCGCTGCCGAGTAGACTCTAGGGTTGGAGGTATCACCGTCACTCCATCGGACAAAGACCTGTCGCTTTCCAGGATACAGAGGATGCTCAAACGGAAGCTCAATTGTCTGCGGCCCTGGTAGAATTGGGACCTCGATCACCCGTGTTCCGTTTGCGGCATACACTGTGCTGTTGACTCGGATTGATCCTCCTTCCCATGGAAGCCTTATCGAAAGAACTGACCCGACAACGAATTCACGAGTGATCTCATTATTGTAACGATTGAGCTCGCTCAAGCGACCTGCAGGGTCAACGACGCATCTTACGACATGTTTGCCAAAAGTAGCATTCCAAGTCAACTGAATGAACTGAGACTGCCCGGGTTCGATCGTATACGTGCCAGTATAAAAGAGCCTGCCGTCAAGATAGACCTCCACGGTGAAGTTTGAAGCCGCCACTGTGCCCTGATTCGTAACGTAGGTTAATAGCGTGGTCACTCGGCCTGCACGCGTAGGGTAAGGAGAAAACTCAAACCTTGTCACAGCAAGATCAGAAGCAGGTCCTACACGGTTGATCACTAGCCGGAAGTTCTGTTCGCTTGTTCCCAAGATTGACACGAATATCTTGTTGGTCAGATCGCTGAATGTGCGCCCCGGCTTAAATGTCGCATCATCCATGGTAGCAGTGAGAGGATTTGCGTCGACGATTGTGACACTTCCGGGACCGCTGACTTCTCCGTCGACGCGGGTCACTAGTAGACCAGTATCTGGTAGGCCGACGTCAAATCCGATCCTCTGCCTTAACTCAAGAAGGAAATATGTCCTGTCTGTGATTGGAATCTTGACAACCAGTGTGGTTCCATTCAGTTCAAACGGGCTGAGTGTGACATTGCGGATGACTCCACTGGACACAACTGCTATTTGGCTTTCCGATATCCATCCGAGCCTGATCTTCTCCCAAGCTAGCATATGAGCAGGGCTACTGCTCGGTGGGTTGCCGTTCCAGAGTCCTTTTCCCATCAACCCCCATCTACCGACATAGTCGCTTCTTCGATACGGATCGTATAAGTCGGGAAGACCGAGAAGATGGCCGAACTCATGCGCGATCACTCCGACTGTGTCCGCTCCTTGACTCTCTATTTCTGGAACAAGCATCGCTTTCGAGAAGGAGACACCGTCTCGAGTCCTGAACCAAATCCCCATTAGATATGCGCATGACCACAGGTCATTTGAGTTGCCTGAAGTTTCCTGACCAGGGCCAGCATGAAGCACTATAACATAGGAGTATTGGCTGAAGTCTGTTTCCGGATCTGCGGCGTCGATCGCTTCCTGAATAAGCGTATAGCTATCTGGAGATCCATCGCTGTTCGTATCGTCGATGTTCAATGCGCTGTCACGTCCGTATGCTCCCACAGTCTTATTCATTTGGTACCATCGTGAAACGCTTCCAGTCAGGAAGATCTTGTTGTAGGAGACTTCCCGATAGTATTGGTTGACTCTGTTGAAGACTACGTCGCTGATTTCGCTCTTCGTTTTTGTGTGGTTCAGGTTGGTAAATTCTACACAGAGTACGATTGC
>CAZZFQ010000024.1:0-18988 GCA_964653695.1 uncultured Candidatus Bathyarchaeia archaeon
CTTGCTGGTGTCGGATACGAGATCACTAGGCAAAAAACTGTTGGGGTGCCTGGAAGGCTCTGTTAACTTAAGCCGTTCGTAATGGGTCATTGGTTGTGGTTCTGTCGTGTTTTTGGCGTTTCAAATGAGTGAGAATTCCTCCTTTACGGAGTTGAGAGGCTCATTCTGCGTCGTTTGAATGGGCGGCGCATCCTCCAGATCGCCCCGACAGAGAACCTCGCGGCTCCCTTAAGTTAACAGAGCCGCCTGGAACTGCAAGAACCGTAATCACTGTTGGAGCATATGTGACTCGTATGAGGTGGACAGCTGGGAATGGAACCGAACAAGGGTATGCAACTGGAGAAAACGTAGGAGAGATTGCAGCTTTCAGTTCTTGGGGGCCCACGAGAGACGGTAGGCTGAAACCAGAGATTACGGCTCCAGGGAAAGGCATCATCTCAGCTAGATCCGTAGACTCCTCCAGTTCATGGAGAGACCCTGACGATGCATATTCGATCAAGCAAGGCACAAGTATGGCAGCACCACACACCGCCGGAGCCATAGCATTGATCATGCAATCTAGCCCAGACGCATCTCCTTCGATTATCAGAGAGATCCTGAATATGACGGCTAAGCAGGATTCTCGTACAGGTCAAATCGATCAGAATAGGTCCTATAAGTGGGGATTCGGAAAGCTTGACGCGAAGAAGGCGGTCGTAACCTCAGGTGCTAGATACCCAGTCAAACTCCTCTTGGCAGGGATACCTTCCTCAATCGCTACAGAGGTGAAAATCGACGGTACTCCAAGAATGCTTGTTCCTGAGGAAGCAGCAACGCTGTTCGAGACTACTGCAGGAAGCTCATTCACAATCTCCGTTGAACGTATCGTGCTTGGTGAGTCCAGCCCATGGATGCTGCTCTACAAGAAGACATCAAGATACATCTTCAACAGATGGGTGGTGCAGTCACACGAATTCAACACCACCATCCCCGCGAAAGAGTCAATGACAATGGTGGTCGACGGTCCCAAGATGATCATTGCTGAATGGAAGGAGCAGATTGAAATCGAGCTCGACTGGTTCGCGGCTGGAGTGATGTTCGCTGCAGCATGTCTCTTGATAGCGTTGGTAGCGATGCTTGCCATCGATAAGCGGCGGCCGTCGAATCCGAAAGTTGGTGGGCCGGGTGGGATTTGAACCCATGACCTTCCGGTTTCTGCTTCATGTTATCAGCCGGATGCTCCTTGGCCTTCCGCTACTAAGATAGCCAAGCTGAGCTACCGGCCCACACCTACCGAGGAATCGTCTCGCTCCTAAAAGATTTGTTGTCACAGTAAGAAGCGTGGGACAGAATCAGAGAGGCAGTTCGATGAGTCCAGCAGCTGTGAAGAGGGGTGTTCCAGATGAGTGGGCCAAAATAGAACTCTCTTACACGAGATCACATTGATCTGTAATGTCATCTCTCAGGTGTTCACAACAGTATACATCGAAGTATTTCGGCGGATTGATGTCTTCTCAACGATTAGATCGTCTGGAGATAAGGGAGAGTTGTCGGGCCCTGTGGGAAAACAGCGATCCGGGAATCCTTTCCGCATGTCCCAAGTGATTCGTTGACGGCAGTTTGAACGGACTCAACCTTTTTGAAGCCCATGGCCTCTACCTGCTCTCTCTTCAATCCTTCTGAAACCCAGACGATGTCGATACGTTCTCTCGATCGGGCCATCAGGTACGCCACTACAGCGTACACTAGGTTTGCGCCTCGTTTCGGCTGCTTGATTTGGCTCAAAATCTCTCCAGGCGACTTGAGAGTCAAAAACTCGTAGAGATCTTTCTCTCCTATTCCCTCGTAGCAAGGGGAAGTGAGAATGAAGGCTCCGCCATCAGCTACTACTGCGTCCCCCATCTCCAAGGCCTTTGAAGCCTGATAGAAATTGATGTCCATTGGCGAGCCGCTCGAGACGACTACCTCAGCTTTCGAAGGTAAACGAACTCCCAACAGCTCCTTTGCGAATTTCATACCTTCTCTATGGGCCGAGAGGAAGTGTCCAGCGAAAACCTTGACGATGCGTCCCTCGGAATTCATCACGGTGTTGACTATGAAGTCGAGTCCCACCAGCCGTGCAGCCTCATCCATCTCCATCCGGATCGGATTGGTCTCAACGACGCCAGGCCCAGATTTTCCTTCAATTATGTAGAGATGATTTCTGTAGATGGTTTCTCTGCCAGAAACCCCTGGGAGTATGCTCTTACCTCCGCCTCCGAAGCCAGCATACCTGTGAGGAACAATATTGCCGGTGCTGATCTTGAGGTCCGCCTTGACAACCTCGCTATTGACAAGGATCTGATTGCCTCTCTTAGTGGTTCCCAGATCAATGAGGTTCTTGTCAGGGTTGTGTTGAATCGCCTTGACTCGATCAATAACCTTTCTGCCCAGCTTTCGCTCAACCTCATCATAAGCCATCTCTCTATGCTGCCCGCGAGCGATGACGATTTTGATTCTTTCTTCTCTGACTCCGGCCCGTGTCAGAACATCCAAGATCTCCGGAACTATTACATGATCCTTAGCCGGCCTAGTCACGTCGGTGACGATTATCACGACACGGTTCTTTCCTCTTGCGATCTCTTGCAATGGCTCACTGCGAATAGGGTTCAGTAACGCGTCATGTACGGCCTTCGACTCGTCATCCACACCAGCAACAGTTCTTGGTCGAAAGACTCCCATGAGATTCGATTCAGGTACCTCGAATTCAACGTCACTCTTTCCATATGGTATGGAGATCTTCATGTGTTTCCTCTCCAGAACATTGGGCTCTGCCACTCTAAAGCTTGCTCATTGCCTCTGTGATCCTTATGAGTGCTTCCTGCAGCCTATTGGTGGATGTCGAATAGGAAAGACGAATATGATTCTCTCCCTCTGCACCGAAGAAGGGATAGCCCGGAAGAACAACGATCCTTGCCTCCTTCAGGAGATGCTTGAACAGGTCCATTGATGTCATGCCTGTCGCTGATATGTTCGGAAAAGCGAAGAATGCGCCTTGAGGTTCCACTAGACTGAACTGCGGTATCTTCCTCAACGCGTCTACGAGCAGCCTCCTTCGAATCCTATAGGTTTCTAGCATCTTCGTGGTTGGCTCTTGAGGTCCCTGCAGCGCTGCTAGGGCTGCGTGCTGAGCGATTGAGTTTACGCAGATTCCGGTTGAATGTGATGCTTTGGCGATCTGTTCTATGATCTCCTTCGGCCCCACAGTGTAACCTATTCGCCATCCTGTCATCGCGTACGTCTTGGAGAAGCTGTTGACCACAACTGTTCGCTCGCTCATTCCAGGAAGGGTTGCGATGCTTCTGAACCTCCCGCTGAAGACGAAGTGATCGTATACCTCGTCAGACACTATGAGCAGGTCGTTCTTGCGAGCTATGTCCGCGATTGCTTTCAAAGTATCATCAGTCAATACGACTCCAGTGGGGTTGTTAGGCGACACAACGATGATCGCCTTCGTTCTCGGCGACAGCCTGTGCTCGATCTCACTAGCGTCCACTTGGAATCCTCTCTCCTCAAGCTGCCTCACTCCAACCAGAGTTCCCCCCGTCATTTGCACCGCATAGTAGAAGCCACTGTAGTATGGGGCAGGTACGATAACCTCGTCGCCAGGATCTAAGGAGGCCATCAATGCTGCATATGTGCCCCCGGTAGCGCCTGGCGTTATGACAACATTTTCCTCGCTCAGTTCAAGCCCGAGCTTCTCAGACTCCTTCTCTGCAATCGCTCTTCGAAGCTCCGCGATTCCCTCATCGGGAGTGTAGTGAGTATCGCCCCTATCCATCGCACGTTTGGCAGCTTCAACAACGTGCGAAGGAGTTGGGAAATCAGGTTCACCGATGTTGAGATAGATGGGATCTGGAACCGTCTTTGCCATCTTACCAACCTCAAGATACGAAAGCTTTTCCGTAGACAATACTCGACTTGAAAGCTTCAGTTCCTCATCTCTCCGATGCGACTCTTGACTGAAGTTGCTGTCTCAACTCTTCTTGAAAGTTTAGGTCTTTTCTCAATCTGTCTTCGGGGCCACGGTCCATGCGCTATTCGAGCGTGATCTTGTACCTTTCATACACCATGTCCAGAATCTTGGAGATGGTCGCGATTGTTGCGAGGTATATGAGCCCGACGACGAGATATACCTCAAGAGGTTTGAGATTTCTGGATATAACCATCTTAGATCTTGCGAGAAGTTCTGGAACAGTGACCAAAAAGGCTACAGAGCTATACTTCGGAAGGTACGCTGCCTCATTCGACCAGCTGGGTAGGGCAAGCCGAAACGCTTGGGGCAGTATGACGCGGAGTATGGCTTGAATTCGGCTCATTCCAAGTGAGAGGGCGGCTTCCATCTGTCCGCCACCGATTGATTCTATTGCCCCTCGAAAATACTCCGCTTGATACGCTCCACTATTGATTCCGAGAGCTACTATGGCCGATACTGTCGGCGAGAAAAGGACGCCTAGGGATGGAAGCCCAAAGTAGATGATGAAGAGTTGAACGGTTAACGGCGTTCCGCGGATGAGCTCGATGTACGCGTTCGCTAAGTATGAGACTGGCCTCTGACCATACCTTCTAGCTAGGGCTGCGGCAATGCCCAAAATCACCCCGATCCCAAGTGCCGTGAAGCTTAACTGAAATGTGACGAGCAGGCCTTCGAGCAGATCGCCCAAATAGTCTATCATGTCTCATTGGCGCCTAGTCATTTTCCACTTTCGTGCCGCCCGTAGAGTTCAGTTAGTCGGCTGAGGAATCTCTGAGTTCTCTCATTAGTTGGGTTCGTGAAGAAATGCTCGGGAGAACCCGTCTCCACCACTGCACCTTCATCCATGAAAATCATCTCAGAGGCCACGGCTTTTGCGAACCCCATTTCGTGGGTAACACAGATCATAGTCTTCTTCTCGTTGGCCAAGTCAAGCATCGTCTGCAGGACCTCTCCAATCAACTCAGGATCAAGAGCAGATGTCGGCTCGTCGAAAAGTATCACCTCTGGGTCCATGGCCAGAGCTCTGGCGATGCCTGCCCTCTGTTTCTGTCCTCCAGAGAGCTGGCTGGGGTAATGGTTGCGCCAGTCTTTCATCCGAACTTTCTCAAGAGCCTCCAACGCAATTGCTTTCGCTTGATCTTCCGGAATCTTCTTCACAACTCTAGGCCCAATCATTACGTTGCCGAGAACTGTCATGTGGCTGAAGAGGTTGAAATGTTGGAAGACCATTCCAAACTTAGATCGATAGTAGCTGATCTTGCTACCAGTCTTCATGAGGTCAATGTCGCGAAGGAAGACAGTTCCACGGTCTGGAGGATGAAGCATGTTCACACATCTCAGAAGCGTGCTCTTTCCAGCTCCGCTCGGACCAAAGATCACAGTGGTCGTCCCTTCCTCGACATCGAACGAGACTCCTCTTACGACCTCAACCTTTCCGTAGGATTTCCATACGTCCCTGGCTGATACGACCCTTGTCAAGCACCCGTCACCAGTCGCTTCTTCTCCTGCCCCCAAGTCCCAGCTGCCCTCGTTATTGGAAACACTATGAGGAAGTAGATGCCTGCGACAATAAGGAACGGAATGACTGGGTCGAATGTGGCAGCTCGAACATAGTCAGTTCTTCTCATCAGCTCAGCAACTCCCACGACAAACGCCAAGGACGTATCTTTGATCATGGTTGCGAGCTCGTTTGCCCAGCTAGGCAGAGCAAACCTCAATGCCTGTGGCGCAATAACCAATCTAATCGCCTGAAGCCTGCTCATTCCAATTGATCTGGCCGCGTCCATTTGACCGCTACCGACCGATTCCAAGGCACCTCGGAAGATCTGGGATTGATATCCAGAGCTGCAGAAGCCAAGTGCGAGCATCACAGCGAAGAATCCCGGTATCTCTAGCACTGTTGTCTGAATTCCAAAATAGAGGAGAAATATAAGGACGAGTGGAGGTATGCTGCGCATGACTCTTTCATACGCAGAGACAAATAACCGTCCGACTCCTCCTCCATAGACTCTAAGAATTGCCATGGGCAGTCCTATCAGAAAACCTATACCTAATCCGTAGGCTGTCAGGCTGAGAGTTATCGGTAGCCCTTCAACTATGAACAAAAAGTGTGATAGTAACAAATCAAGAAGGGATAACAAAAGATGGGCCTTCCAGTCATTTGGTGAACGCTCTGAACTACGGAGCGTGCCACTTGTTTATAAGCTGCTGAATAACGCCGGCATTATGAAGCTTCAGCATCGCCGTGTCTACTGCTTCCAAGAGTTCCTTTTCTCCCTTCGGGATCCACAGGCACTTCGGGGGAGCCCACTCCGTGTAGACGACCTTGATCGCGTACCGTGTCGCGAAGCTATCAGCAACTGGCTTATCTATCATAGCGGCATCGATTCGCCCTGCGACGAGATCACTTATCATCAGGTCGACTCTTTCGTATGAGATCACGTTCTCCTTCTTGGCCTTTCCTCCACTAACGAGGCTATTGATTCTGCCCTCTTGTATGGTTCCAGACTGTACACCGATCTTTAACCCCAGTTTTCCTACATCAGCTAGGTCAGTGAAAGGCTTCACAGCTGAGTCTCCTCTTACTACGATCACGTTGTCTCCTTGCTCATACGCAATACTGTACTCCAGTTTGGGAAGCCGTTCCGCCTTAAGTCCCATCGCGGCCGCAATCATGTCTATCTTACCAGCTTGGGCGGCGGCAATAAGAGCGTCGAAGGGCATATCCTCCCATTTCACACTGACACCGAGCTCCTTAGCGACAGCCTCCACAATCTCCACATCAAGCCCAGTGATCTTCTTAGTGTTAGGATCGATGAACTCGTACGGTGGATAATCTGCGCTTGTTCCAACGACGATTTGTCCCTTCTGTTTGACCTTTTCTAGCAGGCTTATCCGCTTTGGTGGCGGCGGAGGAATTTGAGATTGACTGTAGTAGTAACCGACAGCAACTCCTATACACAGCATGATCAAAGCAGCGGCGACTATTTTCAGTGAATTACCACCTGTCTTTGCCATTCTTGTGACTCACCTCCATTCAACTGTTGACGAAGATTCCATTCTCTTGGTAGTTTCGCCTCAGCCAGTTCTCGAAAGCCAGGTGATCGACAACGCATTCGAGACATGTTCCGAGGCGTCCTCGGCAGACTTCCACGCAGAAGCTGGATGTCTGCTTCTTTCCTCCTTTCTCAGTGTTTACGGTTTCTGTCATTTGACTGGATCCTCGTTGCGGGATAGGTTCGTTTTGGGAAGATTTTTATTGCTTGTGGTCAAGAAATCTTCGAAAGAAGTCAAGAGTGACCCAAATTGGTCAAAGCGAGCGTTTCAGCGGCCGTTCAAGCTCTCGTCGATAACGATGTATCGATGCAGGATTCGTTGGAACGGGGGTATGGGAACTATAGCGCGATGGCTAGGATTCTGAGGCCTAGAGTGGAGGAGGTCTTAGGGCGAGGCGTTAGGCTTGAAAGTGTCATAACCGCCGTCAAGAGAGCTAGGTGGAGCTATCGCATAGCCCGCGGGAACATAATCAGCATAGTCGCAAGAAGTGTCATAAACCTAAGAACGGATGTAGCAAAGATTTCTGTTGAGAAGACGAAACGTACGGTTCAGACAGTAAGGCGAACCATGGCTGATCTGAGGGGAGAGTTTCTTCAGATTCTTGAAGGCGTTTCAGCCATAACGCTGATTTTCGATGACAGACTCTTTGACAGTGTTTGCTCAATGTTTCGAAGAGACGACATTCTAGATGAAAAGAGAGATCTCGCAGCCATAATGGTGCACAGCCCCCGCGCCATAATAGGTGTGCCAGGAAGCGCTGTAGCCTTTTACAACCCTGTATCGAGGCGCCACATCAATATCGAGGAGACCATGAGCTGTTTCACGGACACAATCCTCGTCGTACGCATGGAAGATGTGGGAAAAGCATTTTCAAGTATGACAGAGATGATTTCTCAGGCAAGGCAAGCGATTCGGGCGAAACCCGGAATAGCCATTAGTCATCCCAAGAGGCGAAGAAGATAGCCCGCAGGAGATCCTCCTTCTTTTCTCACTTCGCGTTCTCAGTGAAAAGGGCGCAGCCTCATAGTAGCTCTGCGGCAAGAATATTAGCGCTGGATGTGGACACTACAGTGGGCTTACATAATAGCGAATAGGAAGCAAACAGCATCCGCCCTGCTTGACAAGAAGAATGAACTTATCATTCTAGTTCACAGGTGATGGCAAGGCAATTGAAGAGCAAAGGAATTAGCTTTGAGAATGAAATGGCGGACTCACATCATAAGAGCCGACGCGACAAGAAGATGAACCCCGTATTCAGCGTATCCAGCTCTGCAACGCCAGCCATCTTCTAGATAGGGTCAAGCCCGTTTCAGAGTCAAAGGCGTTGTCAGTCTGCTTGCCGCTCTCCTAGACGAGAACGTCATCAGTCCCTTCAACTCATCGTCAACCGCCAGCAGTTCCAGTTTGATTTCGAACTCGCCAGCACCCCATCCAGCGTAGTCTCTAGGTGGAGCGAACTTGCAGGTGCCCGTAACCTTGCCGTTTTCCGCTCTGAAGTCAGTGAGCGGTATCTTTCTGCCTTCCATATCTGTGGCTGTGCCTTGGGTCGCGCTCTCGATGTTCAGATCTAAACCGAAGAATCCGTAGGAGTGGACGTATTCTCCACACCAGGAACCGATCAACTTAGCTTCCTCGTTTACGGTTAAGGGTTCCTCACAGTAACGTGGCACCACTTGATTCTCCACGTCGAACTGCTTCGCGTCGCCCTTCTCATCGAACTCGAAGGTAAGCTCGTATCCTTCGTAGACAGTGCCGTGGACAAGGTACCTCGATTCGTCTACTTTCTCAAGATGGACCCAGCCGTCCACCCCTTCCAGAATCAAGTAGCCATTCACAACCTTCACGAAGTACTTCTGCCCTGCCTTACCATATTTCCCAATGAGCTTTCTCCACTCATCCGGCACGGCCTGCATCGCCTTTGGATTGAAGGGAGATTCTCCAGCCACGATGCGTAGCGCCATGGGCGCGGGCGGCCTCCAAGCAGTGCCGTCGTTCAGGTTGCTTAGCCAACAGACGCCAATCCCCAGCTCAGGATAGAAAGCTATGTGATTGGTGAAGCCAGGCACGCCACCCGTATGTGAAAGCATCACGTGACCATCATGCATATTCCTGAACCAGCTAAGCGCCATGCCGCTTCGAGAGTTCCCAGAACTCGCCTGCGGCCTATGCATCTCCTTCACCGTCTCTGCTCGTAGTATCCTTCGTCCCTTGTACACTCCGCCATTTAGATGGCAGATGACAAAGTGAGCCAGATCTGTCACAGTTGAGAAGAGACTGCCAGCCGGGTCCTGAGGAGCAGTTCCCAATATGTATCGCTTGACAGGTTCAATATGCTCCTCCGGTCCACCAGCCCTCTCATAACCTTGAGCAAACGACTCTTCAATCTTCGCTGTCAGCTTGAAGTCGCTGGACTCCATCTCCAACGGTTTGAGAACGTTCTCTCTAATGTAGTCGTCGTATGGCTTTCCAGAGAAGAGTTCAATCAGACGGCCAATAACAGCGAAAGCTGTGTTGCAGTACGCATAGGACTTCCCAGGTGGCTGCGTAGTCCTCGCAGCCTGCGAAATGTAGTCCCTCAGAATCAACGCCTCCTTCTCATTGAAGTATATTGGAGGAACGCGGGTAGGCATACCTGAGTAGTGGGTAAGTAGGTGCCGTATTGTTGGCTCCTCAAACTTAGTTTGAACCTTCACATCTAGATGTTCGTTCACAGGATCGTCAAGGCTGAACTTGCCAGCTTCCATCAACTGAAGAAACCCAGTCGTCACTACGGGCTTCGTAACAGACGCACATCGATAAATGGTATCCTGTAAAGCCTTAATCTTTTTCTCCGCATCGCGGTATCCGAACCCTTTCGCCCAAACTATTTCGCTACCCTTGACCACAGCTACAGACGAGCCGGGATGCTTCCTGCTCTCCAACTCAGCTAGGATAGATTTCTCAAGTCGTTCAAACACAGATAGTTCCTCACGCATGAGCTACTCGGTGTCGACTATGTGTAGCTTTTTCTCAGCTTTCATTAGCCCATAGGCACTGATAAGAGCAGATGCCTAATGGACGAGCAAAACCGAGGCCTATAAAAAGCTTCAGACTGCTTGACGAAAGCTACTTATAGTGTTGCAGCTGATTTTCTTGCTGAAAATTTGGAGGAGATACTATTGATTACCACTGGAAGAGGTTTTAGCTTCGTCGTTCTAGTGCTTTCGTTCATCTTCTTCTACATAGCAATCCAACTAGCAAAGAAAGGAAAAGCTCCGAAGATACGTAGAATGGTAGCGATGGACGCCATAGATGAAGCAGTGGGAAGAGCCACGGAAGAAGGAAAGCCTGTGCATTATTCTCCTGGCTATGCCTATATGACCCTCTCATCGGAGCAGGGCCCTCAAACCCTTGCATCGATCGGGATTCTGAGCTACGTTGCCGGCCTCTGCGCTAGGTTCGATGTTCCGATAATATACAACACCTGTATAGCTGATTCGCTGCCTCTTGTAGAGGAGACCCTCCGAACAGCTTACAGGAACGAAGGTAAGCCGGAAGCTTTCGATCCGAAATGTATCAGATATCAACCTGGGCAGTCAGAGTACGTGAGCGCGGTCCTAGGAACATTTCAGCGAGAAAGACCCGCAGTGAACATGATGATCGGCGGCCTATACTACGAGGCCGTTGTCATAGGGGAAGCAGCTAATGTTATTGGGGCTACGCAGATCGGAGGGTCTGCCAACATCCATCAGATGCCCTTTATCATAGCCACCTGCGACTACGCGATGATCGGTGAAGAGATCTTTGCAGGATCAGCGTATGTAACAAAGGACCCGTTGGTAACCAGCGGGATAGCTAGCGGAGACTGGATGAAGATGCTTCTGATAGCGATCACAGTCCTAGGTGCGATGCTGGAGCTGTCCGGTGTCAATGTCATCTCACAGCTGTTGAAGTGGTGATCCCATGTCTAGCATACTCAGAAGACGTGAGATAATTCTTTTCCTGACAGGCATCGTAGGCGGATTGATGATATTTGAATACTTCTTCGCGGTCAAGGAGGCAGCTGCGGTTTCATCTACTATACAGAAGTGGGCGATCATTATCTCAACATTCGCACTTGGGCTAGGTATCATAACTGCCTTCCGAGTACATCTCTCACATGTCAAGAAGAGAACAAAGGGACAGTGGTTCTTTAGTGCTTGGTTGATGGGGTTCTTCGTGTTGCTGACAGTCATAGGATTGTGGAATACGAAGTTCGTCGTATATGACTGGACTTTCAAGAACGTCTACGTTGCCTTATCAACGACTCTCTATGCAATAACTGGATTCTACATCTTCTCAGCTGCGTACAGAGCCTTCAGAGTCAGAAACATTGAGGCAGCGATACTCATAGTCTCTGGAGCCCTCATCTTGCTGAGAAACGCTCCCATAGGCGAAGCGATCTGGAAGGGCTTTCCGATTCTCGGAGAATGGGTGCTGATGAAAGGACAAGTTGGCGGAATGAGAACCTTGACATTCGTTGCAGCCGTAGGTCTGGTTGCATTCGGTATACGAACACTACTTGGAATGGAGAGAGGCTACTACGGAGGAGGAGAGTAAGATGAGTAAGAGTATTTGGTCAAGAATGGCAGAGGTCGACAGAAGAGTGCTCTATTGGGTCATGTTCATAGCGTTGGCAATCCCGTTCATCAATCCGCTCGGTCTGCCCGTGCCCATAACGGAAATGACAAAGGCTGTCTATGACAAAGTCGAATCTCTTGGGCCAAAGAACATAGCTCTCTTCTCTATCGCGGGAGGTGTAAGCGCATGGCCGGAGATTGCGCCGAGCATGGTCGCGGTCATGAGGCACCTCGTGAAACGAGAAGTGAAGATAGTTGTCTGGGGATTCTTCACCGACCAGGACATAACCGTGGACATGATCACATCAAACGTTCCAGAACTTAGTACGAAGTACAAGTACGGTGAGGACTGGGTGTACATGGGGTACCTTGCAGGCGGCGAAACCGCGGTGGCGGCGTTGGCTTCGGATGTCCACTCGGTATTCAAGGCAGACAAATACGGCACACCCACCGAGAAGTTGCCCTTGATACAAAGAGTCAAGTCGGCTAAGGACGTCGACCTAGTATTGACAGTGGATACAGGCAGCTACATAACGTACTATATAAGGCACTGGAACGTGGGAAAAGGCACTCCGGTCGCAGAGATTGGAATCGCAATGCAGGCGGACCAGGTCGTATTCTATCCTGCGAACTTGGTCGGCCTACTCATTGGAGTTCGCGGAGGAGCAGAATATGAGAAAATGATCGGGCGCCTCGGTGGAGGGACTATCACAATGGACGCGATCAACATTTCGCACCTGCTCTTCATAATAGTCATAGCACTAGCGAACATAGGCTACGTCATGACGCGGAGGAAGAAGTAATGCCATATCCTACTGATCCGTTGATATTGTCTGGCGTCTGGGCTTCGGTGATACTGACGCTTATGGTCTACAGCTACGTTCTGTACAAGGAGACCCCGGTTTTCAGATTTGCAGAACACACATACATATCTGCCTCTCTCGCAATATCCGTAGTCGTGGCTTATCAAACCCTGTCAAGTAACGCATTCCTCCCCATTTCACAGGGAGACATGACCTACTTGATTCCAATAGTTCTGGGGTTGTTGCTGTACACTCTGCCATTCAGGGAAGTACGATGGGTAAGTAGGTACCCACTGGCGTTCATTGTAGGCGTCGGGACGGGCATTGCGATAAGAGGCTCAGTGCACGCCCAAATGGTCAACCAAGTCCTAGCGGCGATAACACTTCCCAAGGCCCCTCAGCCAATCGACTGGTTCAACTTCTTGTTTAGCCTCGTGGCTTTCTTGACTTCAACGAGCTACTTCATCTTCACTAGGGAGCATACTGGCGTGTTGAAGATCCCAACTCAGCTCGGACGATACATGATCATGCTAGCGCTGGGATCGTACTTCGGCAATACTATACTGTTCAGAATGTCGATGCTCTCAGGTAGAGTCGAAGAGATTCTAAAGGTCTTCGGAATAATCCCCTGGCGCTAGAAACCCCCCTATCTTTTTTTCTCATTCCCTTCACACAGCGAAGAGCATCGCAGCTCACCAGTCCTACAGCAAAGATATTAGCCCTCAGTGCGGACGTTAGAGTGGGCCCAACCGATGATGAACAGGCAGCAGACAGCATCTGATATGATTGGCGAAGGGAACCTCAGGCCTCAGACACTCCTCGAGAACTATCTGAGCGTGGCTCTGAACCTGCGCAAATGCTCAGTAATGACAGTTCCCGCGGAATTCCCAGACGCCGAAGCCGTGGCTATGGCCATCGATCTTGCCTGCATCTCAGACTATCAAGAACTCGCCGCAGAGAAAGATATTAAGAAGAAGACGAAATTGATCCAGAAGTTCAAGCAGAGACTTCGCGAGGCCTATCAAGAAGAGGTCAGAAAGTCCTCGTCGTACACGAGCCACATCAAATGGACAAATCGGCTAGACCTTCGGGTCTTCGAGGTCGAAGTCAGACCCACCGTAAGAGAGCTCTTCATCTACACGGCCAAGGATGTAGAGAACAAACTTGATGAGCTGTCAGCAAGCAGAACCTTGATTCGGGAGCAATTCCTTCGAAGCTTGCGTAAGCCGATGCCACGTTCAGCCGTAGTCTATCCAGAGGAGTACTTTCCAGACTATGTCTTCCGCGTCGCAGAATTGCTCGGCTATCCGAAATGCTGCATCGAAGCATATATCGAAGGAAGAAGAGAAGGTTATGTTCTAGCTGAAGACAGAGCATCAAGACAAATCAGAACTGGAAGAGCGCAAGGACTAGCGCCAGAACCGTATGCCTACTTCGTAAAGGACTTCATTCCTTGCGTACCTTCATGCGCAAACGCCGCTGCGGTTGGCCATCGATTCTTTGAAGAGTTTGGGCAGTTTGACAAGGGACTCCAAGAGTCTTACTCTCAATGTCTTAAGACGAACGTCGCAAACGTCGAGTCGTATATCGAGAGGATAGCGGCTCACAAGGAGAAAATGAAAGCGCAAGCCCAAGAGTTAGGAATCATGACTATGTAATGAATATGCGCGAAGAGACTCTGCCTGAGTTACCGAATGCTTGCCTTCTCGGGACCTTGGCGCTTCACAGCGACGATTGCACCTAACGGTCCACCTAGAAAGAACCCCACCAGAATCAAGCTCAGAGCATGGGCATAGTCGATCGAGAATGTTCCGATACCAAAAAAGATGTTAACGAGAGAGGCGGCCAGAGCAGCTTTCAAACCTATTACCCAGGCAACGCCATCCAGTCGGCTCATCAGGAATTGCCCTCCGACCATTCCTCCGAGTAGGATGAGGGCGAAGAGAAGAACGACGTACATGAATCCTTCTAGCTGTAGCATGCCAAGTATGCCAGTAAAGATCCAGAAGGGAATGTTGGCGAGCGCAGCGGCCGCGAAATATAGGCCAAAACTAGGCCGATGACCCTGCAAATCTTAAATCCTCGCCTTTGAACTATGGACGGCGATCATATATCACGTTTGGCAAAATCGGCTAGGTGAGTGGAAACGCAGGACTCGCGACTCTCTCTCGATCTCGGGAAGATCGAGGTGATCTTGGCAACGGACTGCGGGAGCACTACAAGTAAGGCCCGATTCTTCAAGAAGATCAATGATGAGTACAGGTTCGTGGCGAGTGGGGAAGCCCCAACAACTGTTGAGGCGCCGTACGAAGACGTGACTCTTGGAGTGCGAAACGCTGTGAGAGAGGTCGAGGAGTTGACTGGGCATACCCTTCTGAGCGATGAGGGCATAATTCTTCCTTCGAAAGGCAATGTTGGCACCGATCTCTATGTCACGACGAGTAGTGCAGGCGGAGGCTTGCAGATGATGGTGACAGGGGTCATCAAGACAATGACTGCTGAGAGTGCTGAGAGGGCAGCGCTTGGAGCTGGAGCTATTGTGATGGATGTCATATCGGTCGACGACGGTAGGCGAACCTTCCAAAAGATTGACAGGATACGCCACCTCAGACCAGACATGATTCTGGTCTCCGGAGGTACGGATGGCGGAACCGTCAGACACGTCCTGGGGATTGCCGAACTCATTACCACTGCTGAGCCGAAAGCCAGACTTGGCGTAGGTTACGAACTACCCATCGTATACGCCGGGAACAAGGATGCCCGAGAGCAGATCAGCAAGATCTTGGGCAAGAAGTTTGCATTGAGGATTGTAGACAATATTCGCCCTATGCTGTCCAAAGAGAACCCTGAGCCTGCCCGTGAAGCGGTCCACGAGCTGTTTATGGAACATGTTATGTCTCATGCACCTGGATATGACAAGTTGATGAGGTGGACCTCTGTCCCCATCATGCCGACACCGGCAGGAGAGGGAAGGATGTTCCGCACTCTGGCCGAGATGAGGGGCGTGAACGTGATTGGGGTTGGTCTCGGTGGAGCAACCACGAACGTCTACTCCGTCTATGATGGAAAGTTTGTGAGGACTGTGAGCGCCAATCTGGGCATGAGTTACAGTATTTGCAATGTTCTGAAGGAGGCTGGTATTCAGAACATTATGAGATGGTTACCGTTTGAGATGGACGAGGTTGCGGTGAGGAATCGCCTCAGGAACAAGATGATTAGGCCGACTATCATCCCTCAGCTGATCGATGCACTTGTTGTGGAGCATGCCGTCGCCAGAGAAGCGCTTCGACTGGGCTTCGCTCACCACAAGTCTTTGGCAAGAGGGCTCCGAGGAATCCAAAGACAGCGAACCGTAAGCGACCTTTTCGAACAATCCTTGGAGGAAGAGACGTACATAGACATGATGAGAATCAACGTAATCGCAGGGACTGGCGGCCTTCTATCCCATGCACCGAGAAGGGCACAAACAGCCATGATGCTGATCGATGCATTTCAACCCGAAGGCGTGACGAAACTTGCCCAGGACAGCGTCTTCATGATGCCGCATCTTGGTGTTCTGTCGACTGTTCACGCGCCTGCATCCCTTGAGATATTTGAGAAGGACTGCCTAGTTCGAATAGGAACATGCATTGCACCACAGGGACCGACACAGCCGCCTGGAAGCTTGGTAGCAACAGTTCATCTCAACATGCCTGATGGTGATAGATGCAGCGTTGAGATTACGCAAGGGGAGCTGAAACTGATCCCTCTACAAGAGGGTGAGTTCGCCGATGCCGAAATCGCCCCGAGATCGAATTCGGATGTTGGAGCTGGAGCGGGACATGTATTGAAGGCTAAGATTGAGGGAGGTGTGGTTGGCATAATACTAGACGGTCGCGGAAGACCACTCGTCTTGGCAGACGATCACATGATGAGGCGCAGGGAACTCATCAAATGGTTCAGGGCTGTTGACGCTTATCCGCAGGCGGCTCTTGAAAGATACGAGGCAGCGCTCAACTAGGTGAAAGAGCTTTGGCATTGGCGTATACCCCCGGTCTCAAAGTGAAAAAAGAGATCACACTTCAGAAGACACGTAGACTCCCAATCCCTGGCGAAGTGCTTGTCGCAAAGGGAGACAAGGTGGATTTTGACACAACGGTCGCGAGGACCAGGGTGCCAGGTGATGTCGAAACGATCAGAGCTTCGCAAATGCTAGGGATAGAGGCCGACGATATCGAAGAACTGGGACAATACATGCTGAAGAACGTGGGGAGCCGAGTTAGCAAGGGCGAGATCATTGCCAAGAGAACCTCGTTCTTCGGATTGTCCAAGGCTTTCGTTGAATCGCCAATAGAAGGAACCGTAGAGTATGTGTCTGATGTCACAGGCCAGGTGACGATTCGGGAAGACCCGGTTCCTATTGAGGTCAAGGCATACATTCCAGGAAGGATCGTGGGCGTGATTCAGAGTGAGGGCGTGGTTGTAGAGACAGCAGCGGCCTTCATACAGGGAATATTCGGCATTGGCGGAGAGACGCACGGGCAGATTAGAATGGCTGTCAAGTCGCCCGAGAACTCCTTGACAGCAGATCTATTGGAGTCAAGCGACAAAGGCAAGGTTCTGATTGGGGGAGCAATGGTCACAGGAGAAGCTCTGAAGAAAGCGGTCGATATAGGAGTCAGAGGCATTGTTTCAGGGGGAGTCGAGGACCGAGACCTCAAAGATCTCTTGGGATATGAAATCGGGATTGCGATCACTGGACATGAGGAGTCCGTAGTGACCCTAGTCATCACGGAAGGGTTTGGAAAGATGCGTATATCAAACAAGACATTTGAACTCTTGAGGTCATGCGAAGGGATGGAGGCCGCGTTGAATGGAGCTACCCAGATCCGTGCAGGCGTAATAAGACCTGAGATCATTGTTCCGAGAGACAGTGTTTCTACTGGTGAATTAAGGGATGACCGCGCAAGCTTCAGCAAGGGGATGCAGCCAGGGATGATGGTCAGAATCATAGCTGAGCCTTTCTTCGGCGCGATTGGCACTATACTCTCTTTGCCTGTTGAACTTCAAGATGTCGAGTCGGAGTCAGCAGTTAGGATCTTAGAGGTACAGTTGGAAGACAGGAGAAAGGTCGTGATTCCAAGAGCGAACGTGGAGATCATAGAGCTATAGCCTAGTCTGGGCCGCATGGCACGGCCAGGGCGACGATTACGAGGCCACCGCTCTGCAACCTCGTCGGACTTGATCGCATGGAAGAATGTCTGGAGAGAAGTCGCACATGTTAGCGGATCAAGTGCTGATGGACGGATCTAGATGTATGGAGCTCAGTCCGAATATAAGCCGCTGAGAAAGGTTCTGATGCATACCCCGCGAGAATCCATTGAGCTTATCAACGAGAGCAACTATGACCGATACCTTTTCATGACTCCCATTTTTAGACGGAGATTCATTGAAGAGCATGAGGCGTTTATCGATCTTCTAAGATCAGATGGAGTGGATGTCTTTCTGGTTGAGGATCTGCTTAGAGAGCACAAGGCCGCCTTAGCTCAGATTCGAGGTCAACCGAATCTCGCATACTTGAGAGACACAATATCCATAATGAAAGACGGATACGTCAGGATGAAAATGGCGGCGAAAGTCAGAAAGTCGGAGCCTCAGATATCCGAGCAGGCGGTGCAGAAGCTGGGAATCCCTTGCTTGCTTCGAGTAGGAGAGGGGGCACTGTTGGAGGGAGGAGATTTCGTTTATCTCGACGAGGAGACGTTGATGGTTGGAGCGGGGAGGAGGTCAAATCAACGTGGAGTAATCCAGCTTGCCGGTGCAGCCTTAGAAAACAGTCTGACTCGGGTAGTTATGGTGCCCCTCTTTCCATGGAACGTGCATTTGGACGGAGCTTTGATGATGATCGATAAAGATCTAGCTTTGGGCCATCTCAACTCTCTCCGAAAACCAGCTATAATGTTCCAAAAGAGACAGCCTCCAGAGAGGATCAGCCTCTTGAGGTGGCTAAAGAAAAGAGAGATCGAGGTTATAGATGTCGATGCTCACGAGAAGTTCATGAGAGGAACCAATGTCCTGTGTCTTGCTCCACGCAGGTGCGTCATGTACAAGTGGATTGATCAAACATCCAAGAAGCTAAGGGAGCATGATGTCGATGTCCTAGAGATCGAGGGAACCGAGCTTCTCCGAGGTGGGGGCGGTCCTCACTGCATGACTGCACCAATACTTCGAGCATGACATGCTCAAGAGAGCGGATCAAATGTATTCGACAATTGAAGATCCTATTCGCGACATGCAAAGTCTGAGAAGATGGATGCGAGACCTAGAAGAAGACGAAGGATTGCGAATCGTAGGAAGAGTGCAAGGAATCATGGGGGGAGGATTTCTGTTCGTAGGCGTTCATCAAGGTAAGTATCGCGTCAGTGTCTGCGATAGGATTAGGGACAGGAAGAGACGGGCATATTCGGCCGGCAAGGGAGAGGTGTGGCATCAGTTCGATTCCTTTGTGGAAGCTTGGAGTTTCGTTAGGCCAATGGTAAGACGGCCTGTTCAAGCGT
>CAZZFQ010000025.1:0-18757 GCA_964653695.1 uncultured Candidatus Bathyarchaeia archaeon
CCCGGCGGCCGCACCATCAAGACATTAATGGATAGACACTGAACTGGAACTACCTGGTTCAGACTTGGGTGCCCGCACCAGGTGATTCACACACCGATTAGAATACGTACAAACCGATTTGTCAACGAGGACAAGAAGGTTAAGGCCTACAAAAGACTAAAAATGCTCTCTTAAGCATTTCAACTCAGGTGTTGGCTACGTTCCTTTATCTTAAGTCTAAGGAGTTCCGAATAATCTTAGCGATCATTCTGATAGTTCTCTCCGTGATCAATGTGACTGTCACCGCAGTTCAGGCTTCAAGTACGCTGTCTGCCGGAGAAGTCGTAGGAAGAGTCGAGGGAACCATTGCCAAGGTCTGCCAGTTAGTAGGCGACTTCGATAAGGAGAGGAATCAGCCGACAACTAGCCTGACCTATTCACGGTACGGTGTGGATGGTACGGATCTTGGTGTATCTTTTGAGCATGCGGGCAAACTAATCTTCTTGTTCGGAGATACTCGGGGCAGATCCGCGTTTCTGCCCACCGGCGCCGTCCCAGGCACGGCCGATAGCTGGGCGTACACTATGGATGAAAACGCGGATGAGTGCCTGAATCTCAGATTCTATACTGGTCAGCCCGGTTCCCAGGGGCTGCCGCGCTTCCTGCCCCCATTAGTTCCGGGAGTCTCACAAGGCGCGTTTGAGGTTCCGATGGAGGGAATTGACATCGACGGTGTCGCCTACGGGTTCTTCACAACTAATCATACAGAACAACGCACGATGGGAGGTTCGATTCTTGCAAGACTGGTTGACGAGAGCTTTTCGTTCAAGTACCTTTACACCTTTTCAACCAACAAGTTTGTAAACCTTCAGATAGTCCCCGTCAAGAACTCGGAGTTTCCTGGCCTGCCACAGAACATTGGCCAAGGCCTGCTAATTTGGGGAAGTGGCGAGTATAGGAAGAGCGACCCGTACTTGGCGTGGATGCCTTACGAATCGATAGAAGACAAGTCGAAGCTACTGTACTTCAGTGGCACCGATACTAAAGGCAGCCCACATTGGAGTCAAAGTGAGAATGATGCTGTTTCAATATTCCCCGATCCTACCATAGGAGAGCTATCAGTCTCATGGAACCAATACCTCAATAGATGGATCATGCTCTACCGCGGCGTTGTAATGCGTTCAGCTCTCCTTCCTTGGGGACCATGGTCAGATAGGGAAACTGTATTCGACGCTGCGACGGAAGGCCACGGGAAATTCATCCACTCACCAGGGAAGGACAATCTCTCCGATCCAGGGAGGGAGTCCATACCCGGCGGACCATACGGACCATACATAATCGAGAAGTTTACGAAGGGAAGCCCTGGAAGATCCACAGTTTATTTCACCCTCTCCACCTGGAACCCTTACACTGTGGTCCTTATGAAAGTGCTCCTTCAACTAGCTTCTCGCGGAGTAACCAGAACCGTCCCGGTTCCCACCTCTGTGACCACTGATCAGTTGAGCGTTCAGGTCACGAGTACGAGTACTAGACCGTGGGGAGCCGCAGGTTTGTACAACACTGCAATCCTTGCCTCCGCTGCTGCAGCTGGGTTGGCAGTGGCGGGAGTGATCATAATCAAGAAAAGACGCTCGTTGAGTGTGACAAGAAGGGCCGCGGTGGCAGCTTGTTCAGAGCAAGGAAGATGTCAAGGAGAAGATAGTTCGACTTTATGAATTGAGAGACTCTGAAGATCATCGACAGACTTTTCTTGCTCTGGCTACATTGGGCGATAGAAGAGACGAATAATGCAACTTCGCAGATGGAAAAGGACTGAAAAGAAGCTTGTTCGAAAAAAGGCCTTGACAGACTCATTGGAAGCTCGAGCCGGTTCTCTCGGTGGTATTTCACCCTCCCGGCTCGCGAAACCTAGCTACAAAACTCAGAGTTTTGTTAGACCCGCATAATGGAAGAATAGAAATATCCGCAATGATATCATAGTCGCTGTCTGAGATTTGCGACCTAGGCCGAACCGTGGGAACCACGTTTGAATGGTAGTTCTCGGCGACCGCACCACTTCTAGGGGACACACACAAGTTTGACGAAACGAACGATGGACGACGAAAGCGCTCGCTAGACCATCCACGTTGATTTGACCTTCCGAAAACTGAAACGAAACAAGTTCCAGCGACCTGATAGTCCCCTTTTTATGCGGTTGACTAAGATAGACTGCAAGACGCGAAAGTGATGACAATGGCTAGAAAAGCCAGAAACATCAAAGAGGTATTGAATCAATTTGGAGATTTCCAGCACGTGTTCCTAGCGACCGTAGATGGCGATCAGCCTCGAGTCAGACCTGTGACCTTGATTAGTCTTGACGGCAAATTCTGGATAACAACGGACATGTGGAGTGAGAAGGTTAGGCAGATAAGGAAGAATCCAAGAGTCGAGTGCTCCTTTGTGTTCAAGAAAGAAAATACGGATTGTTGCATAAGAGTCACTGGATTGGCGAGAATAATCAAAGACAAGAAGATCAAGGCAAGACTGGCGACACATTGCGATTTCTTCAGCAAACATTGGAAGAACGCAAATGACCCCAACTATACCCTTTTACAGATATCTGCTTCTGAAGCCGAATATGTAACACCAAACAGGACGACACGCATCAAAATGTAGTAAGATTGCTGACTAACGACGAAGGTTCATATGAGGTCTGTATCTGACATCAGTTCGTGGAACCATTGAGTTGCTTCATGATACTTTGCTTGCAGATCTTTCTCGTTCTGGACATAGCAAAGCTGCTCAAGCCTCTTCGCTGTATTGGAAGGCAATTCGTAACGTATGTAGTGCATCCTGAACTCGTGATGCACGGCGTTATGCTTGATGCGCAGCGCTTCAACCAGACTGGCAATTGTGAAGGTATGATACAGGTCGATGGCTTCGAGATAGTTGCCACGGTTGATCTCTTTCTGCACGAAAACGTTGAACATGTCAAATCTTGCCATCAATCGTTCAAGCCTCTTACGTAGCTTTGTGACTAGTGCATCTTTATCCAACAGAGGTTTCTTCACCCTGTTGGACTTGTTGAAATGGAACACAACGTCCCCGTGCATTTTCGGTTCCAAGAACATCTCAGGACTAGTGAGCTTCAGAATGACAAGGTCGATAAGGAGAAACTCTGGTGCGTCCTCTAGCTTGTAGAAGGCCTGCCACATATCAGGCCAAGGGAGTCGTTCAGGCTGATACTTTTGCCTGATGGCGGATAATGATTTCAAGGCATCCTCCACGGTACGGAACGTCTCATCGACTTTTTGGCCGTCAACAACCAGATACATATCTATGTCTGACCATTGATCAACTCGTTTGAAAGCCGCTGCTCCTCCTTCATAACACGCGTAGACGAAATCAAGGGGCTCCAAAGCGCATACAAGAGTTTGAATCACAATGTCACGATTCAGATTCTCTCTGTGCATATGTCATATACACCGAGTGTACCACTCTATTTAGCGATCTCGACCTAACAAACAGATGGATAGAAAAGCCATTTGTTCTTGGCTGGTGGGTTTAGCCGCTTGGCCGTTCTTCTCATCATCGGCTTACATGATCTTGCAGGACCTTGACCTACTCTGTACAAGATATGATGAAGATGACACCTTCAAATGGAGAGGGAGTGTACCCAATGGGTTTCTATAGTACGGCGTTCGCCGAGATTCAACGCGACTCAAGAATAATATAGGCAGATCTCGGGAGTTATGTCAGCCCCAAGACTGAAGGGAGGCAGGGTTATGGCGATTGAAGATGCTTTTAATGCCGCCAGTAACGTGTTCAGCATGTTCGGCGTGTTTTTCGACGCTGTGGCTAAGGAAATAGGCAGGCAGAAGGCAAATTCTTTCCTCTCTGAATCTCTAGGGAATTTCGGCGCGTCGGCAGGCAAGGCAAGTAAGGAGCAGATGGGCATCAAGGAACTCGATGTCAAGACGACAAGTTCGTTCATCAAGGCGATGTATGAGGGCCTCGGCGTAAGTGTAGTAATCCAAGAGAGTCCTAGGAAGCTGGTGTTCAGGAATGGGAAATGTCCTGTCTACACGGGGCTGAAAAATGTGGGCTACAGGGACGAAGACATCGAGGATTTCTGTCGAAAAGGCCCAGGGGCGATGATGGATGCTCTGTTCAAGCAACTAGACCCCACTGTGACTTACACGTTCACCAAATACCGCAGATCACCAGATGATGTTTGCGAAGAAGAGGTTGTTTTCAAGAAATAACCTGAGGTGGGAGCAGTAGAAGAGGGATTTCCTATCCTCTCCTCCTCCTTGCTGCTCCTTTGCGATGGCAGAAGGACCAAATTGTAACGACGAAGAAACGAATGACGGAGATTGCTGGGAAGCTCATCTGGCCATTAACCATTCCATCAAACCACTGAGATCGTCCAGCATTTATGCCGATCTGGTTTGCTAGGGTCCTTTCTTCATCAGGTGTTTCTGGAAGAAGAAGGATCTCTTCTTGAAGGCGTCGATCATATTTTCCAGCTTTCGAAATCCATGCCCTTCATCTGGATAGACCTTGAACTCAAAGTCAACTCCCAACCTTGCCAATGCTTCGCGTGCTTGCTCAGCTTCAGAGGCGGGGCATCTTGGATCATGCTTACCAGCGATCATCTGTACAGGAGCCTTGATCCGATCCATATAGAAGATAGGCGATGCTTCTCTGAATCTCTCTTTATCCTTAACGGGATCACCCATATTCTCCCTGTCCCAGTACTGAAGATCTTCCCTCTCGCTCGCAACCTCGGTGAACCAGTTCAGGAAAGGCACTAGGGCTGAGCCGGCAGCCCATATGTCAGGATACTTCGTCAAGGCGCACATAGTGAGATAGCCGCCATACGAGGAGCCCGTGATCCCTATCTTCGCGGGATCACCAATTTCCTGCTCTTTCAGAAATTCTGCCCCTGCAATCGCGTCTGCCAAGTCATTTTTCCCCAAGACGAATCGGTTCGCCACTCTGAACTCTCTTCCATAGCCGGTGCTCCCCCTGTAGTTCGGCGCCAAGATGACAAAGCCTTGGTTGACCAAGTGTTGGATCGCAACGTACCAATCATTCCTGTGCTGTGCTGTTGGACCACCATGAACCCACACAATCGCCGGAGCGAGCTGCCTTTCCAGAAGGTTCTGAGGCGAATAGAGGAAGGCTGAAATCATTCTCCTGTCGAACGTGGGATATTTCACTATTCTCGGAGCGACAAAGATCTCAGGGCTGACTGAAGGTGGCAGTGAGTTCGTCAGTTGTCGAGTCATGCCATCGGCAAGATTGAGGATCCAAAGATCGAGAGGGTTCTTCGGCCCGCTGTAGATGAAGGCAACTGAGCCGGAGTCCGGTGTGAATCTTACGTGAGAGTGAATGCCAGGCCCCACCTCGAAAAATTGCGTTGCCCCGTCTTTGTTCCTTATGGCTATGGAGACGTTCCCCTCGCGGTTGAGTAGGAACGCAAGGAACCTGCCGTCACGTGACCACGATGGACCAACGCTTTCATAGCGCGCATCTGTAAGCCACTCAACGCATCGCGTTCCGACATCGTACAGACCAATATCATAGCTACCTTTGGATGAAGACACAAACGCAATCTTCTCGCCGTCAGGCGACCAGTCAGGTGAAAAAGCGTCCACAGCTTCCTCTGGATCACGGATCTGAACAGGTTCACCTCCCTTAGACGGCACGATGAAAACTCCGTGGTCTTGACCTTTGATGAGGCTAGTGAAGGCAACATATCTGCCGTCCGGGGACCACTCAGGATCTGAGTCGGAGTATTTGTGGTCACAGAGCATCGTTGCCTCGCCACCGGAAGAGAGCATCGCGTAGATGCTGAACTTGCCAGTTCTATTCGACGAGAATGCCATCCTCTCGCCATCAGGCGACCATCGAATATGCGGGTATATTGCGAAGTTCGTCTCTGGTGTAATGTTGACTGACTTGCGAGATGCGAGATCCATCACAAAGAGGTCGAACTTCTCGTCCCCCTGATAGTCTTGGGCATATGCTAGCTTCTCACCGTTCGGGGAGAAGCGTGGGCCAAGCTTACTCTCAGGATCAAACGTGAGTTGCTCTATCGCTCCCTCGGGCAAGGTTAGAAGGTACAGCTGCAAGCGTCCGGTCTTGTTCCAGACAAAGCAAACATGCCTCTCATCAGGCGATATGTCGAAGTCAACCACTGTCGGTATTCGTAGAAGCGTATCAAGATCAATTGATCTGGGCAAACCACTCAGCTTTCTGAAACATGTTGTTGGGAGAGTAGATTATTCTTTCGTAAAGTTGAAGCGGAACAAGAATTCCGAACTGAAATTCAATCGGTCTGCTCAAAGGCATATCAATCTTCCACGAGACGTGCGATACACTTTTCTATCAGTCTCGAATAGCAGAAGAGCTTCCAAGTCTCCTGGATGAAACAAAATGCCGAGGTTTCCAAGCAAGGATTCAATTTGGTCTGAGAAGAGCAGGAGGTTGCTGTTCTTCTCCAACGCTTTGATAAGTCTGCCAGGAGGCTACGCACAGGTCGTACTTCCGATATACCTCAAGTTAATTGGGATCACAGCAGTGCTAGTCGGAGTTCTCACGACGATCTCCCTCTTGGCAACATCAGTTCTGCTTATTCCATTCGGCATCCTTTCAGACAGGTATGGTCGAAGAATATTCCTAATCTCTGGAGGAATTCTTGCCGCGGCATCATGGGGGATCATGGCTTTCACAACCGATCTTGCCTTCATCACAGTCTCGAGAGCGCTTGTCGGAATCGGGAGCGCATTGACATCTGCACCTTTCAACGCCGCGCTGGCAGATGTCACTTCTGACGAAGATCGAACCAGAACATTCGGTTTTTCATCTTTCGTTTCCCAAATTGCTTCAACTGGCGGAGCTCTGATTAGCGGCCTCCCCGAGGTACTCCAAGCAAGACTTCAAACAGATCTGACCTCTTCCTACAGACCTCTGTTCCTACTTGCATCTCTTCTCTCTCTTGGCACAGCGGCGCTCATGCTGCTCTTCAAAGAGAAGAGAGTCAAAGAAAGGAAAGCTGAGAAGTTTCGTTTTCGTTCTATGAAGAAGATCTCCAGCTTCGCACTGACGAGAGGATTGATTGGGTTCGGCGCTGGACTAGTAATCCCACTCTTCTCTCTCTGGTTCTACCTTCGTTTCGGCGTAGGCGTATCGGTCTTAGGTCCGTTGTTCGCAATCTCGAACGTGACGCTCGCCTTTGCCTATTTGGCTTCAGGAAGACTAGCGGCCACGATTGGAAGCGTCAACAGCCTCATCATCTGCCAAGGGTTGGCCATCGTGCTGCTCGTCGGAATCCCAGAATTGCCCAGCTATGCGATCGTGTCAGTTCTCTATGTGGCAAGAAACTTCTTGATGAACATGTCCCAGCCGTTGGAGACATCATTTCTGATGAGCATTGTTGAACCAGAGGAAAGGGCATCTGCATCCGCTATGGCCGGAACCGCCTCCAGCATTACCCGTGCGGTGAGCCCAAGCCTAGGTGGGTACTTCATGAGTAGTGTCTCACTTTCTCTCCCCTTCTATCTGACTGCAGCCCTGTACGCGACATCCACGGCCCTCTTCTATGCTTTCTTCAAAAACGTGAGGATTCCTGGCGAGGCGAGTGTGAGATTTCGTCTGAGGCTATCGGGTTCCTAGAATCTCTTTGCCTCAATCTCTTTCGATCGAATGCTCTTATATGAAGCAGATCAATAGTTGAGACCTTGCAAAAGGGTGAAGTGAATGAAGGTTTTTGTCTCGGTAGACTTGGAAGGAATATCTGGAGTGGTTCACGGCGAACACACCATGCGTACCGGTAAGGAACATGACAGAGCTAGAAAACTGATGACCGGCGAGGCGAACGCGGCCATTTCTGGCGCTTTCGAAGCCGGAGCATCAGAGGTACTCGTGAACGACTCACATGGAACCATGAGAAACCTGATTCCAGAGGAGCTTCACGAAGATGCAAAGTTGATCACCGGCTCAGTGAAGCCTCTGAGCATGATGCAGGGCATAGATCGAAGCTTCGGTGCGGCATTCCTCGTTGGATATCATGCAAGAAGAGGTACCCTGTACGGGGTTCTTGACCACACATACTCGGGTGCCACGGTCAGTAGCTTCATGATCAACGGTCAGGAACTTGGGGAAACAGGTATGAACGCTCTTATAGCAGGTGGCTTCGATGTCCCAATCGTCCTCGTCACCGGAGATTCCGCTGTGACAAGTGAAGCGAAGAACCTCTTAGGCAATGTGGAGACCGTTACAGTCAAAGAAACTGTGAGCAGATGGTCAGCCAAATGTCTACATCCGAACAAGGCAAGGGAAGCGATTAGGCAGGGAGCAATTTCTGCCCTGAAGAGACGCAGCGAAATGCGTCCATTCAAACTAAAGCCTCCATACGAGATGCGGTTAGAATTGATGAATGCAGGCATGGCAGACGTCGCGGAACTGATACCGGATACGAGAAGAATTGCTCCAAGAATCCTGACTTACAGCTCTGACGACTTCCTTAAGGTGTACAAGGCCTTTCAAGCTATGGTCACACTTGCTGCCTCAACGATCGAGGGATGACAGCCTATTCGCAGTGTCGCAAGTGGATTTGATTATGGACTGATGACAACAGAAACTCTCTGAACGAGCCCTAGTTTGCTTTCAGATTGAAGGGTTTTCCCTCGTTGATGATCTTCTCAGGAATCTTCTCCTTCCATTTCTTGAGGAATCCCACGTCTTCGTCTCTTTCTCTGAGTTCGTCGGGTAACATGTGGGGGATTTCCTCGATTATTGGGTAGAACCTGTTGCATCTAGGGCATACTAGTAGGCCCTCAACTATCTCGTCCTTTTCTTCGAAAACATGGAGCTCTAACGGATGGTACTTGTCGATGGGGCAGGCGAGGATGTCCATCAGTCTTCTCTTCATGGTGAGAGATCCCACTCATACAGTTGCCTGCGACAATATACTATTTTCTCTCATCGCTACCTGGTCCATAGGCCTCGACCTACCCCCCGGTAGGTCACCCTACTCTTCTCGGCCTGCGCTGGGTCTATCAGGTGAGCGCAATCCACTATTACGGGCGACCGACCCATCAATGCAGCCAATTCCCTGGCGTCAAGTTTCCTAAACTCGTCGTGAGCTACAGCGATTATGACGCAGTCAGCCTTCTCCACGGCTTTCTTCAGCGTGGGTTCTGCTTCATGTCCAAGCTTGCCTATTTCCTCGCAGGAAAACTTGGGATCATGAATTGTCACACGGGCCCCTCGCCTCTTCAGAAGAGAGATCAGCTCAATAGCGGGAGAGAATCGAATCTCCTTGACGTTCGGACGGTAGGATATGCCAAGGACCGTCACCCTAGCTCTCCTCAGAGGCTTTCCAGATGATCTCAAACCGTTCGCAGCCAAACCCAGCACATGCTTAGGCATCTCCTCATTTATCGATCTTGACGTCTTCACGATTCTTAGTTTCACACCCTGGGATTTCCCCTCATCTATCAACATGTAAGGGTATACCGGCAGGCAGTGACCTCCTACACCGGCTCCTGGAACGTGGAGATGTGAGTAGGGCTGGGAGTTGGCTGCAGCCATCGCTTCCACGTAGTCTATGCCTGCGTTCTCGCAGAAAACTGCGAACTCATTTGCCAATCCGATATTTGCGTCTCTGTAGATTACTTCAAAGAGCTTCGCGGCCTCTGCAGTCTTAATGTCGCGGACGCGAATCATCTCGCCTTTGGTTGTCGTCGAAAGGATTGAGCATGCAGCGTCTAGACTCTTCTTGTTGATAGCGCCCACGACCCTGTTGTAACTCTGCAGATCTACCAGCGCTCTTCCAGCCATGGCCCTTATGGGGCTATATGCCAGCCCAAAATCTTCTCCTGCCTTCAGTCCAGAACGCTTCTCCAGAGTGGCCCTAACAATTCTTTCAGTTACACCGGGTCCACAGGTGCTCTCAAGAATGATCAAGGATCCCTTATGCATTCCTTTACCGATTTCCTCGCTTGCATTCTCAACTGCGGAATAGTCTGGTCTCTTTGACTGATCTATCAGTGTCGGAACGACTATGATTACGACATCGCTCTGAGAAGAGGCCTCCTCGACAACGGTCGTTGCCTTGAACCTTCCCGTTCGGATATGTCTCCTTACTAGCCGTTCGACACCGGGCTCCTCAAGATGTGAGGTCCCCTCATTGAGCCTTTTCACTATGCTGTGGTTCATGTCTACCCCAATGACTCTGGCACCAGCCTCTGCTAGCAGGCATGCTGTCGGGAGCCCCATCCAGCCCAATCCAATGACAGATACTGTTACATTGCCTTTTGCAACTTGCCTCTTCAGGTCCTCGGGAGATTGCTTCAGTATGTCAATCAAGGGAAGGCCTCCTTAGTGAGGAGCCTCGTACTACATTTATTGTTTTAGTGTACTTAGGAACTTGTCCTTGCATATCCTTTTTACGCATCAGCTGTGTCTTCGAGAAGTTTGATAACCTTACAATACGTACCTAGCTTGTCGAGTCAACGGGAGCCACATAGGTTGAAGATCTGGATTGACATACTCACGCCAAAGCAAGTGAACTTTTTTGCACCGCTTGTGAGGCGGCTCTCGCGAAAAGGCACAAGCCTAGTAGTGACTACTCGGGAATACCGAGAAGTCAATCAGCTTTTGAAGATGCGGAAAATATCAGCACTCAAGGTCGGAAGACATGGCGGCGGCGTCTTGAAAGCCAAACTGATCTCAAGTGTTGATAGGATTAGGCGCCTCGCCTCTTTGCTACCTTCGCATCACTGTACGAGCGCAATCTCATTTTCCTCTCCCGAGGCAGCTCGCGTTGCTTACGGCCTATCTATTCCACACTTATGCATCAGCGATTCCCCCCACGCAGAAGCAGTTTCACGACTCACAATTCCGTTTTCAAAGTTGTTGTTCACGCCGAAGATCATTCCACTGGACTCTTGGAGAAAATACGGCATAGACAGAACCCGCATAATCCGCTACAACGCCCTTGACCCCGCTGCATGGCTCAAAGATTTCAAACCCAATCCTCATGTCCTTGACGAGCTCCGACTCGATTCTTCCAAACCCATCCTCATCATAAGGCCTGAGGAAAGCCAGGCTTCCTACTTGATCAACAAAACCATAGACGAATCCCTCTCCGTATCGGTAGCTCGAACCCTAGCCCGAAGGCTACCTCAGAGCCAAGTGGTTTTGATCCCGAGATATGATGTAGCAACGTTTACCAAGAAGGGGCTAGGTAGATACGTCACTATTCCTGGCTCAGCAGTTGACGCAACCAGCCTCATCTACTACGCTCGCCTTTTTCTGGGGGGAGGAGGCACCATGACGGCGGAAGCAGCACTTCTAGGGGTTCCCTCGATTTCCTTCTACCCCACCTCTCCAACATATGTCGAGAGCTACTTGGTCAGGCTGGGCCTCGTCGCGAGAATAGGAAGTGTCCAGGCAATGGTTAGACATGCCATTCGCATCCTAAGCGATCCTCGCTTTGAAATGGCATCAAGAGCCAAATCAAGAAAGATTCTGTCGAGAATGGAGGATCCAATCTCGGTTATCGAGAAGCACGTAAGGTAGGTTCATTCGGGTCTTCTGAGCTTTTTCCAGAGATAGACGTTAGCAAGCTTCCACCAGAGAAGTAGCCAGCCAAAACCAACTGCAGTCCCCAGAACGGCTCTTGACACACCGACGATTATCGGGCCGAACGCACTCTGCCAAGACAAAGTAATTTCAAAGATGACTCTAAAAACAATGAAAAGACCGAAAACTATCGACACCCAAACGACAACGATCAGACCAATAAGAGAGGTAAGCCTACCCGGCGGCAATCTTACCGCCCCATGATGAACAAGGTTACTAGGCCTAGCAGAGAACTAACCACAGTCATGACAATCATGGAATAGACGATCTCGTTCTCGCGCAGGGGGCCCTCGGCCAAGATGAGCCTCGAAAGAGTTATAGGGGCTTTGCTATCTTCCGTCGCATCGAGTCTTCCATCATCGAGAAGCCTAGTTGGCCTGAACAGCATCTCTCGTCTTTCACGAAAGCCTCCCACGCTTGATAACAGATAGAAGGCGTTTGCGATATGTGGAATCATCGCGACAAGCATGGGCACCTCTATTCTTCCCATGATTGTTAGGGCACCGATGGCCGCGCCCACCGAGAGGTCGCCTGCATTGCCTGAGAAGACTTTTGCAGGATACTTGTTGTAACGGTGGAACGCCAACAGTGATCCCAGAAGCGCTGAGGGCAGGATCGCCTCATAGGAACGGCCCAGCAATAGCAAGTAGATGATCATTGCCAGAGACAGAATGCTACATGTTCCACTCATCGCTCCGTTGAAAGGGTTCATCATGTTTATTGCATTCGCAAGAACCGGTATCGCTGCGATCACAAGAACGGGATAGACTATTGTAAGCCTCGTTGTTCCAAGAAAAGGTATAGCCATGTAAGGGCTGTAAGCTCCAAGCATAATAATCGGAACTGCGGCAATGGCTGTCAAGACTGGCTTGAGGCGCGAGCTCAACGGACCTAGATCATCTGCGACGCCTATGGCAGCGGCAATGCTGATGCACAGCACCAAGGCCAGAACGGACCGCGCTTCTGCATGAAAAACCATTGCAGCTATGACAGCTGAGAAGATCACACTTAGCGTAACCGCCAGTCCACACATCTCAGGAACTCTTGGCTTCTCTATCTTGTGGACATCTATTCCCGCTATCCCCAGCTTCTTGCTCATCCTTGCAAACAAAGGCGTTGTCAGAAATGTTGCCATGAAACCTGTGCAGAACAAAATCCCGGAAAGACCAAGGTTCTGTACTGTAGATTGATCCACGTCTAATGATCACTTCGCGAGGTCTTCCACAATCCGTCTATACGTCGAGATATGCTGGGTTGCTCTTTCCTCGCTCCTCGCCTCGGCAAAGAGTCTGAATGCTGGCTCCGTTCCACTCGGCCTCACGAGTATCCAGCTACTATCCTCATGCCATACCTTGACACCGTCGATGGTTTCGATTCGTGAGCCACGGGCTCTCGCCTTGACTTCTTTCAGGATCTGTTCTTTCTTCTCGTTGGGACAGAACACTTTCTCCTTGGCGTTACAGTATGATGGCAGTTTTCCAAGGAGACTCGAGAGTCTTTCCCCGGTCTTTGCCAGTATGCTTGCAACGAAGGCTGCTGCAAATGCCCCATCCCTTACTGGCACGTGAGGCGCATAGAAGATTCCACCGTTTTCCTCTCCGCCAAGTTTGGCGCCTATCTCCAACATCTTCCGGGACACATCGACGCTTCCAACCCTAGTCCATACGACCGAACCATCATATTGCTTCGCCACATCCTGAATGACTTGCGAGGAGCTGACCGGCGTCACGATTTTCTCTCCTCGATTCTCGGACAGGAAGTACTGCTCGATGAGGGCGAACGTTCTGTCGCCCCAGTGGACTTGACCTCTTTCGTCAAGGAATATTGCTCTGTCAGCGTCACCGTCTAAGGCAACTGCGAAGTCAACATTTAGATCTTTGACGGTTCCTGCTAGATTCTTCAGGGTTTCTGGAGTTGGCTCAGGCAGCCTGTTTGGAAAAGTGCCATCTATATTCGAGTTTATGGTGTGAACCTTGCAGCCTAGATCACGTAGCACGTAGGGGGTCGTTAGGGTCCCAACTCCGCTTCCCGCATCCACCATGGTGGCCAGCTTCGCTTTCTTGATTGCCTCGGGGTCGAAGTGCCTCTGGAGTTCGCGAACGTATGCGTCAATTCCGTCGCTTCTCTGGAATATCTTGCCTACGTGTCTCCAGTCAGCTCTCGCCCATTCTCTTCTTCGGTAGCATCCTTCGATCAACTCCTCATCTGAGCGAGGTACCTCAACTCCGTCTCTGGCCATGACTTTGATGCCGTTGTATTCAGGGGGGTTATGGCTTGCTGTTACGGCTATAGCGCCATCGAGTCTCCAGTACGGGACCAAGTGCTGAATGCATGGGGTAGGAGCCATCCCAATATCGCAGACTTCACAGCCCACACTTGTCAATCCAGCTATTACCGCTTCGGTGAGCATACGACCACTCAGTCTTCCATCTCGACCGACGAGGATTCTACCACCCTTGAAAAAGGTCCCGATTGACTGACTGAGTTCAAGAACTAGATCAGGCGTGAGATCGACATTTACTACTCCGCGTACACCATTGGTTCCAAACAGTCGCAGTGCAATCATCTCATCAATCTCCGAAGGCCCCTCTCTGAACAGGTGTCCTATCATTGTTCGAGCAGACTTGTCTGATCAACCTTATGTAAGCTTCGCCCATTCCGCTCAAGCCCTAGTCCTTCTGACATTTCGGATGTAGTGGCATGCAATCATTTGTCGCGCCTTCCTCCTCTGGAGTAGAATCAGACTTAGATTCCAAATCGTCATAAGAATGGCAAATTTCAATGGGCAGGGGACACATGTCCCCCTGAGGGAATAATCTGTTGAGAGGGATCTACACAATTGTGATCGGATTGGAGAAAGACACGAAATGCACAATTGGTGCCCTAGGTTTATCCCATTTTGGAAAAGGAGTCTATCTCTACACCGGCTCAGCTCACGGCAAAGGGAATGTTTCCATTGAGGGAAGAAAGGAGCGACATCTTGGCAAGCGTAATCGGAACTTCTGGCATATCGACTATCTCTTGAGCGCGAGAGGTTGCAGGATCCAAGCCTTCACCTATTCAGAAACTGCAAGAGACCTTGAATGCAAGGTGAATAGGCGAGTCCAAGAGTTGAGTCACGCCACCTTCCCTGTGAGAGGGTTTGGATCCTCAGATTGCGCCTGCCACGCGCACCTCTTGCACTTGACGGATTATCGAATTGACCAAGCTTTGACAGACGTAGGGAATGCTTACCGTGTGCTTGGCCTCAAACCCAGGCTTTGCCGTCTCCGCTAGATCGGTCTCGCCTGATCCCATCGCTTGTTGAATGCGTCAGCGAATACTCGGATGAGTCCCAGGTTCCTCGTGTAGTGTGGTCTATAGTAGACGGGCCTCGGGGTCTGTCTCTTGTCAGTTGCCCATATCAGAAAGACAAGCTCTGAGTCATCAACCAAGGTACCTCTGACAGGATACCAGTCCTCAGCTGAAAGCCTCACTTCTGCGCCGAGGTTCTTGAGCTCTCTGGAAACTGTGCCCGAGTGCTCATCGATAGCGATCATGAGTACGCGTGCCTGGACGCCTCGGTCGAGGGCCCTGTAAAGCTCCTCACGGATCTTGGCATACCAGCCAAAGGTCTGCGCAAAGATGCGAACATACTTCTCGGCATTCCCGATTACCTTGACTGTGCGAATCTCCATGTCAGCTAGGTCATCCAGAGGCTCCAGAATGTCCTCGGGCCTTATCCCCCTCCTCTTCTCCCAGTACGCTGGCTCCAAGAGCCTTTGTAGCGATAAGGCTCTAGCCGCAAAGTCCTCAATCTGCTTCTCACTCTCACCCCTCTTCCCCTCGATCAGTTTGGCCAAAAACTGTTTGGGGGGATTGGCCTCCAACCTATTGCTGATCACTTTGATCGCTTCCTTGTCAACCAACAATCTGATCGCTCCTTCTGCTTCGGCAGGCGGGACGCCAAGCTCGGTCATGACCTTGTCAATGCTTTCTCCCTCTGACGATTCAAGCAGCGCAAAGTAGATCTTGCACTGGTTTTCAGAGAATCCGAGCGATCTTAACAGCTCAGCGTCTTGATGACTCAATTGTGTATCCCCACCTTTAGTAGGCTGAAGTGTGTTTAAACATTCTGAACCAGCGAGTGGTTCTCCAGGTACGCTAGCAAACTTGACTCCATAGAGCTGGACGTTTCCATTCGTGCCTCTTCCTCGTCGTTCCTGTCTAGACTTAAATGCAGTTCTTGCCTACACGAAAGGCCGTGATCGAGATGTCAGTCCGTCGACCACGAGCACGCGATTTCGGAATCAAGATTGGATTGCTCGAACCAGGCACCTACAATTCTATCACAGACATTGAAGGAATTCACGTCGGCCATGTCACGTTGATTAGAGGTGAGGGACCTCTCAGACCCGGTTACGGCCCAATCAGAACAGGAGTGACCGCAGTTCTGCCTCACAAGGGCAATATTTTCAGGGACAAGGTCAAGGCGGCATCGTTTGTCATTAATGGCATGGGGAAATCCATAGGTCTGGTTCAGCTAGATGAGCTAGGCACGCTTGAGACTCCGATCCTCCTCACGAACACGTTGAACGTCGGTATGGTCGCTGATGCTTTGATCGAACATATGCTTGAAGTGAACCCCGACATCGGCGTCACGACTGGAACAGTCAACCCCGTGGTCGGCGAATGCAACGATAGTTTCCTCAACGACATTCGGGGAAGACACGTGAAACCTGAACACGTCAGACAGGCTCTTAGTGCGGCAACTAGCGAAAAAGTAGATGAAGGAGCGGTCGGCGCGGGAACAGGTATGTCAGCATTCCAGTTGAAGGGCGGAATTGGATGCTCATCGAGGATCGTGCCCTCGCAACATGGGGGATACGTTGTGGGTTCTCTTGTGCTCTCAAACTTCGGCAGGCTAACGGACTTGATTGTCGACGGAGCTCCAGTCGGAAAACACCTCTCAGAGCAGATGGAATCCTCGCCTTCGGCAAACGGTTCAATCATAATCCTCGTTGCGACGAACGCCCCGGTCTCCTCAAGGCAGCTGAAGCGAATGGCGAAGAGAGCAACACATGGCCTAGCCAGGACAGGCTCGGTCTCAACTCATGGAAGCGGAGACATAGCCATAGCATTCTCCACTACGAACCGTGTTCCCCATTACAGGGAAGATTTCAGAGACTCGAATCCTTCGGTATTCGAAGAGGACTTGACTTGGCTGTTCAGAGCCACCGCTGAAGCTACTGAAGAAGCCATACTCAACTCGCTGTTCAGGGCTGAGACGACGGTCGGCAGAGATGGAAACAGGCGAATGGCGCTTCCATTGGAGCTGACCAGAACAATTCTTCAGAAGTATGGAAAGATTCAATAGTCTCCGGAAGACACGCTCGTAGAGAAGTTGACACGTTATTCTTGCTTTCTCCTTCTTCTGAGGTAGAAGACCCCAGACGCTGCCACAAGGGCGATTACTGTTGCGGCCATGATAGTGGAAGAAGAGATCGTCTCTGTCGCAATGGCCTTTTCTGCTGAAGTGATGGATACTGGTGCCCCTGATGTGATTGCTGCAATTGAAGCCTCAGAGAGTTTCAAAGCTATGAGAGCAGTCAGTCTGGCTGTCTCAAGCAGATTCTTTCTTGAAATGCGGTCGGCTGTATCCTTTGGAGTGTGGTAAGCCTCGTCGGGCCAATAGATGAACATTAGGTTCGCCACCTTGTTCCTTTCAAATGAGACATGATCGCTGCCGCCAGAGTATTTTTGGAGTTGAAGTGAAACATGAAGTTCCTCAACGCTTTCAGCCAGAACTGCTCTGAGGTCCTTGTGGGCTTCTGAGATTTCGCAGACCAGCTGGTTTCCACATCCGACCATGTCTAGATTGAGATAGGCCAAAGTGTCAGTGAGAGGGAAGTATGGTTTGCTCACATAAGCATATGATCCACGAGTTCCTTCCTCCTCGCCGCTCCAGGCGGCAAACAGCACAGAGCACCTTGGTCTTGCCGCAATCGAGAAGACGCGAGCGATCTCCATCATGACTGCTACACCTGAAGCATCATCGTTCGCTCCTCGAAAGATCTTGCCGTCGACATCTTTCCCCAGATGGTCATAGTGTGCGCCTATGATGACGACCTTCTTCCAGGCAGAGTCTGAACCAGGAACAAAAGCGAGAACATTGTAGGCTTTCGCGCTCTCCGTGAAGCTGACTTGCACTGATATCCTCAGGAGTCTGCTCAATGCAAAGGAGCGAGGCTTCAATTCCCGATTAATCAGTTGCTGAACGGAAGATAGTGTCATGCCGAGCTCTTTGAGCAATGTGTCAGCGGTCTGGGCGGTTGCCCAGAGTATTGCAAGATTCTTGTAGATCGTACGTCCTCCGCTCCACCTCTCGATATAGTTCGGCGTTGGAACAGCTGGACTATCTACGAGAACCAGGCCAGCAACGCCGCGCTTCAGAGCGTTATCGGCCTTCGAGCTCCAACTTCCATAGTCTCGTTCTCTGAACTTGTCACTGGGAGGAGTGCCAACTATGGCGAGTGCGATCTTTCCTTGGGTCGGGATGCCACCGTAATCGTCGTAGCTGTAGTCTTCCGTGCTTATCCCGTACCCGAGAAATATGGCCTCGGCTGACAGGTTTCCCGAACCGCTTCCTGGTTGAACAGCGAAATCCTTGCGATATGTGAAATTCTGCAAGGCATTGCCATTAGGGTCTACTAGTTGGAGCTTCGGCATCTGTGTGAGCTGCCACATTGGTGTCTGGAATTCTGAGCTGTATGTCCCGTGTGTGCCAGCAGGCTTCAATCCGAAAGAGTCAAAGTGACTTGCGATGAACTCCGATGCCGACTCGGCAGAACGTGTACCGGCGAGCCTTCCTTCAAAACGATCTCCTGCCAGATTCGCTGTTGTGTTCCAAGCTCTATCCGCGTCAATATATTCGAGGAGCTTAAGCTGACTGGGGTCACAAGTAACCGTGTGAGCGTAGGTGGACAGAGATGAAGAGACAAGAACTATCATAATAGAGGTAAGGATCGGCCTCATCTTTCATTCGACAAGGGGTTACGATCTGGTTATTTCAGCCTTGCCTTCGAAGCTTCTGTTGGTCTGGAGATTGGTTCTCTAGATATGAGTCTGTCCATTCTGCGCGTCGGCTCCACAACATCGGACA
>CAZZFQ010000026.1:0-18504 GCA_964653695.1 uncultured Candidatus Bathyarchaeia archaeon
AGCTCAAACAACGTTTAAATAGAGTTCGGGCTCTCATCCGCTGAGCAAACTATGGAAAGATGCTGAGAATATGCAAGTTGAAATAATCGGCCGGGACGGGGATTCAATCAAGTTTACGGTGAGAGGCAGCTCTGCCGCCTTTTCCAACGCTCTTAGGCGAGCTATCATCTCGGAAGTCCCGACCATGGCGGTGGAGGATGTGATGATCATTGAGAACTCGTCTGTACTTTACGATGAGATGCTGTCCCATCGGTTAGGCCTTATTCCTCTTACAACAGATCTGGACTCCTACATGTTGCCTGAAGAATGCGGCTGCAAAAGTGAATTGGGATGCAACAAGTGCAGGGCAACACTATCGCTTGAATCAGAAGCCGTCGAGGAATCTAAGTATGTATATTCTGGAGAACTGAAAGCCGAGAATCCGGAAATCAAGCCTGTAAGCGATACTATTCCAATCGCCAAACTCGCTCCCGGGCAGAAGATAAGACTTGAGGCATACGCAAGGCTTGGGCGGGGCATTGAGCATGCGAAGTGGCAGCCCGTGTCGTCTGCCGCATACAAGTACCTTCCGAGGTTGTTGATAGACCAAAAGAAGTGTAGCGGATGCGAGGAATGCGTCAAGTTCTGTCCGAAATCAGTCTTAGCAGTGAAGAACGGCAAAGTTCTTGTAAAGAGAGAGATCGACTGCACCTTATGCCGCGACTGTGAAAGATATTGCCCTCAGAAGCCCCCGCCGATAAGAGTCGGATGGGATGACCAGACATTCATCTTCTCAGTGGAATCCACAGGGGCCCTTCCCCCTGAAAGAATTGTTGAAGAGGCTACAAAGATCCTTGCGAAGAAAGGGGCAGAGATGCGTAAGTGTCTTAAGGAAATAGAGTGAGTTCCATGTCTACGGATCTCATGCTCGTGGATGCGTCAAACCACGTTCTTGGAAGAATCGCTAGCATAGTAGCAAAGCAGGCACTTGAAGGACGTAGTATAGTCGTCGTCAACGCTGAGAAGGCGGTCGTAGCTGGTCGAGAACAGCGAATATTCGAGGACGCCATACGCAAGCTCAGGACGAGAACACATGCTTCTCAAGAGAAGGCCCCGGTCCATCCCAGAAGACCAGACATGTACTTCAGAAGGGTGGTCCGTGGAATGATCCCATGGAAGAAGGCGAGAGGCAAGGCCGCTTTTAGAAATGTAAGGGTCTTCATGGGAATACCGGACGAGTACACAAACAAACCTTTGCAGAGGTTCCCAGAGGCCGACGCCTCGAAACTGCGCTGCCGATACGTTACGGTTGAACAACTCTCAGCAGAAATAGGAGGCAGGAAGCAGTGAGCGAGAAACGAAGAATAGTCTTGGCTACCGGGAAGAGAAAAATGGCGATTGCCAAGGCGATCATCAAGCCTGGAAGGGGAAGAGTGACGATCAACGAATTCCCCCTCGAAGCATACGGTCAAGAAACGGTTAGAACAAAGATTTATGAGCCGTTGTTGGTGCTTGGCGAAAGAAGCAAAGCGATGGACATAGGTGTTCGAGTCTCCGGGGGAGGCATAATGGGGCAAGCCGAAGCAGCAAGAACTGCAATCGCGAGGGGGATCGCAGAATGGTCACGAAGTGCAGAAGTCCGTCGCCTCCTGACAAGGTATGACCGATCAATGCTTGCTGGAGACTCGAGAAGGTCCGAACCTAAGAAGTTTGGTGGACCCGGAGCAAGACGGAGAAAGCAGAAATCCTACAGGTGACAGAAATGATAGTTCCTGTGAGATGTTTCACATGCGGCCGGCTCGTAGCAGATAAGTGGCATGAATACTCGAGAAGGGTCAAGCAGGGAGAAGATCCACGCAAAGTTCTCGATGAGCTCGGCATGAGAAGGTATTGCTGCAGAAGAATGATGATTTCTCACGTCGAGATTATAGACGAGTTTCTATCATATGCTGAACTTGCGCACAAGAAGCGTGCCCACATGGCCTGGGGACAGTCCCCATGAGTGCCTCCGTCATAAAGAGCGTCAAAGGCTGGAAGGCATTCGACAGTCGGGGTAAACTGACTATAGAGGTCGATGTGACAACTGGAGGGGGATTTGGCCAAGCTACAGCACCATCCGGACTAAGCCGCGGGAGATGGGAGGTCGAGCAGTATCCACCTGGTGGAATCGACGAGGCGCTTAGGATCGTCGACAGCACCCTAGAGTTGAGACTGATCGGTCTAGATGCAGCAGACCAAGAATCAATCGACAGGTTGCTTCATGAGATTGATGGAACGTTGAACTTTAGCGTGATAGGAGGGAATACGGCTTACGCCGTATCTGTTGCGACGGCCCTTGCGGCAGCCAACTCCAAGAAAATCTCTCTATTCGAGCACCTTTCCCATTCTTCGAAATTCGAATTACCTTTGCCCTTAGGAAACGTTATAGGTGGAGGCAGGCACGCCCGAGCTGCAAGGACAGACATCCAGGAATTCTTGACTCTTCCCACCGGGGCAAAGACGTTCTTTGAGGCGGCTGACGCTAATGCGAAGGTGCACTCTGAGATAGCTACGATTCTCGAGGCGAAGGGGAAACCTTCCATCGGCAGAGGCGATGAGGGCGCTTGGATCGCGGACTTAACAACAGAAGAGGCGTTTGATGTCGTATCGAGGGCATGTGAAAATGTTTCCACGCTTATGGGCATGGAGATAGAAGTCGGAGCGGACATGGCCGCTTCAAGCCTCTGGAACGAAAAAGAAAGTCTGTATCTATACGATAGAGACGGTCAGAGACTAAATGAAGGACAACAGTTCGAATTCGTGCATCATCTGATAGATAGATACAATCTTGTCTACTTGGAAGACCCGTTTCAAGAAGAGTCATTTGAGTCATTCGCAGAGCTCACAAGAAAAGTCAATGACAGATTGATATGCGGAGACGACCTTTTCGTCACCAACTTCGCAAGATTCGAGAGAGGTAAGAAAATGAAGGCTGGAAACGCCATCATGATTAAACCAAATCAAGTAGGTACAATCACAGATGCCCATAGAACGTCAAGAGAAGCAAAGCTGTCAGGTTACGCCACAGTCACCTCGCACAGATCAGGGGATACTGCAGGTTCTGAGCTAGCACACCTCGCCCTGGCGTTCAGAAGCCCCATGATAAAGACAGGTGTGGTCGGAGGAGAAAGGGTAGCAAAGATAAATGAATTGGCAAGAATAGAGAAGGCGTTTGGCGAGAAAGCCAGGCTTGCAAATATCAGAAACCGAAGTGAGTACGTTTGACGATTGAAGACAAAGAGCTGATTCCGAAGGCGGAAGGTCTATTGTTGCCACTAGAAGAATTATTGGCGGCTGGCCTGCATATAGGCACTAGAATAAAGACTGGCGACATGGAGCAGCACATATTTCGTGCTAGACCTGATGGCCTCTTCATATTGAATATCGGAAACACGGATCAGAAGATAAGACTTGCCGCCAAGTTCCTAGGTAGGTTGGATCCCTTGAAGGTTATGGTGGTCTCTTCAAGGTTGTATGGGAAGACTCCGGTCGAAAAGTTCTGCGAGCTGACAAAATGCGTTCCTATAGTGGGTAGATTTATGCCGGGCTTGCTCTCGAATCCTCTCCAACCTAAGCATACGGAACCGGAACTTGTAATCATTACAGATCCCAGAGCTGACTGGCAGGTGATAAGGGAGGCTTCATCCGCTGGAGTCCCTGTCATAGGACTCGTAGATACTGATAATGTGTTCAACGGGATTGACTTGGCGATTCCAGTCAACAATAAAGGCCGACGCGCTCTCGCCATGGTGTACTGGCTTCTTGCAAGGCAGGTACTAAGGGAAAGAGGCGAACTTCCCCCTGACGGGAACATATCTGCCACGATAGACGATTTCGAGACCAAACTCGCATCGATCCCTGCCAGAATGGGTGAGGAACCTTGAAAGTGAGGCATCCGGCGCAAGCTGGTTCATTTTATCCCTCAGAAAGGACAGCCTTGGTTTCGCAATTGGAGAAGTGTTTTCTGCACAAGCTTGGACCCGGCAAACTGCCGATGTTACAGGAGAGAGGTGAGAGAAGGATAATCTCTGCGGTCTCTCCTCACGCTGGATACATGTACTCTGGCCCAGTGGCGGCAAATCTCTACTCAGCACTAGCTTCCGACGGAGTTCCTTCCACTGTCGTTATTCTGGGCCCCAACCACTACGGCATTGGGACCGGTGTTTCGGCCATGGTTGAGGGCGTCTGGCAGACGCCTCTCGGCGAAGTCGAGATCGACTCGGCAGTTGCGAAGAAGATATGCAGGAACTCAGACATCATAGACCTTGACGACTCAGCTCACACCAACGAGCACTCTATTGAGGTGCAGTTGCCGTTTCTACAGTATGTCTACGGCAACAGGTTCAAGTTCGTTCCAATATCGATGATGATGCAAGACATACAGACGAGTAGAAATGTCGGCGAGTCGATCGCAAAGAGCACAGATAAGGAAAACGTGTTGACAATAGCATCGTCAGACTTGTCTCACTACGAACCTCAAAAGCTAGCAGAGAGAAAGGACAGATTGGCAATGAATGCGATACTCAAACTTGATGAGGAAGAACTTCAGCGAGTCGTAGAATCGGAGAACATGTCCATGTGCGGATATGGACCAGTATCATCTGCGATCATCACCGGAAAGCTTCTTGGAGCGAGAGACGCGAAAATAGTCTCATATCAAACGAGTGGCGATATCACAGGAGACTACGGTCAAGTTGTCGGTTATCTGTCCGCCACAATAGCCAAATAACGGTTGGCACGTCGACTGAGATTGATCCGTCAATCCTGTCATTGAGGACTCAAGAAGAGTTGAAAGGCCTCGCAGTCGCACCTGCCAAAGTCGTCCTTGCAGGAGAGCATTTCGTAGTCTATGGGGCACCTGCAATAGTGTCAGCCGTGAATATACACTCGAAAGCGACTGTTTCCAGAAGGAACGATAGGACTATCGTAGTAAGGTCATCGTCTCCAAGATGCGCGATATCTGTCATTGGCGCACGTTCAAAAGTTCTACAAGGCGGAAAAAAGGCACGAACAATGCTGGAACCTGTTTGCCATGTGGCTCGGGCAGCTCTCAGGCAATTCGGCGGCGAGGAGAAAGGTCTGAACGTTCAGATAGATTCAGCCATACCGGTAGGCGTCGGACTTGGTTCTTCAGCGGCCGTGTCTGTATCGACTATAGCGGCAACAGCGAAGCTTCTTCGCCGAGGGCTTGATCGCAGAGCAATAAGGAGCCTAGCATTCGAATCTGAACGTCTTATACATAATATTCCATCTGGAATAGACCAGACCGTCTCAGCATTTGGAGGGGTGATAGCATATAGAAGAGAGAAGCCATTTCGACGAGTTTCTCTGAAGCGATCTTTTCGAATAATAGTCGGAAACACCGGTGAGATGAGATCGACAGGCGCAATGGTTTCCAAAGTGAGTATCTTTCTCTCGAATAGAAGCTCGCTTCAGAGGGAGATGATGAAATCGGCTGAGAGGATCTCAGGAAGTGTCTTGCTTGCTTTGGAACGTAGAGATAGGAGAAAGCTCGGAGAATTGATGAACCAGAATCATGAGTTGTTGCGCCGAATTGGAGCTTCCACAGAGGAGCTTGATCGCTTAGTCTCAACTGCAAGGGAAGCAGGCGCATTTGGAGCTAAGCTTACGGGTGCGGGTGGAGGAGGATGTATGATTGCCGTGGCGCCGACTACTGCTACGAGGAATGTTCTGGAAGCGATAAGAGGAGCAGGAGGGACTCCATACCTAGTTAGTGTAGAACGAGAAGGGGTGAGGTCTTGGCTACTTCGTTGAGCGTGCTGAAGATAGGAGGCTCCGTCATAACAAACAAGCAGAGAGAGTTCGCTGCCTCAAGGAAAACGATATCACGCTTGACCAGGGAAATCCACGAAGGGGCCAGTGGGCAGCTCATCGTTGTTCACGGAGGAGGATCATATGGTCATCATATGGCGAAACGCTACAAGCTATCAGAAGGTTACAGAAACCATTCTCAGATACCGGGATTCGTCAGAACCAGGCAATCAATGATGGAGTTGAACAAGATTGTTCTTGACTCTGCAATAAGGAATGGTTTGCCCTGCATCTCTCTCCAACCGTCATCCTTCGTAAGGATGAAGAACGGAAGAATAGAAGAGATGAATCTTCGCATTGTCAGGGACCTACTGGACCTACAAATGATACCTCTACTCTTCGGAGATGTAGCACTGGATGAAGAACTCGGGTTCTGCATTCTATCCGGCGACCAACTTGCCAGTAGGCTGGCTAGCGAACTGGCTGCAACCCAAGTGATCTTGGCAGTGGATGTGGACGGGGTGTTTGACTCTGACCCGAAACTATACCCTAAAGCAAGACTTATCGGAAGAATGACAGCAGCGGACGCCAAAGCGTTGATCCAAAAGAGAAAGCAAAGCGCCCCAAGTTCGGATGTTACTGGCCAGATGATGGGCAAACTGAAGGAGATGCTACCTGCGGTCGAGAGAGGGATCCAAGTCATCGTCTTGAACGGCTGTGTTCCACGGCGAGTCTCAGAGGCGTTAAAGGGCAGGCTTACAGTAGGAACCGTCATTGAGCCGTGAAGCTGCATGACGGCACTTCACATATCAGATCGGAAAGCCGATCACATAAGGATTTGCGCCACAAGGAATGTCGAATCGAGAAGATCTACTGGATTTGAAGACGTGCATCTGGTCCATCGGTCTCTTCCTGAAATGAACATGGACGAAGTGAACACCTCATGTGCGTTCATGGGGCATCAGTTGCTCTTGCCTCTCATCATAGAGGCAATGACCGGAGGGGCGCCCCCTGCTGAACGGATCAATCAAAGGCTCGCAGCAGCAGCGCAACATCTCCAACTGGCAATGGGAGTGGGCAGCCAAAGAATAGCTCTCGAGAATCCGGCCTTCGAAGCCAGTTTTCGAGTTGTTCGAGAAACTGCTCCAGATGCTTTTTTACTCGCGAACATAGGTGCTCCTCAGCTCGCGAAGGGATACGGACCAGATGAGGCAAAGAAAGCTGTAGAGATGATCTCAGCTAACGCTTTGGCGATTCACGTGAACACTGCTCAGGAGTGTGCTCAACTGGAGGGGGAACCTTTGGCTAAGGGCGTCATTGACAAGATTAGCAAGATAGTCAAACAGGTGGGTGTGCCTGTAATCGTGAAGGAGACAGGAGCTGGAATTTCAGTGGAGGACGCAGTCAGGCTTGAAAGAGTGGGGGTTTCAGGTATTGATGTCGCCGGAGTCGGAGGAACCGACTGGGCAAGAGTGGAGAGCTACAGAAAGGGCTCAGGCAGGAAAGAGTCCAGAAATCAGCTTTTCCACGGGTGGGGTATTCCCACAGCTGCAAGCTTAGTCGAAGTGATACAGTCCACCAAGCTAATAGCCATAGCCTCTGGAGGCGTCAGGGACGGATTGCAGATCGCGAAGTCCATAACCCTAGGAGCATCAGCGGCAGGTCTCGCAAGGCCACTTTTGAGGCCTGCGATGAAAAGTCGCCAAGCAGTGGAAAAGGCAATTCGCGTCGTTCACCGAGAATTGAAGACCGCAATGTTCCTGACAGGGTCCAAGACGATAACAGATTTGCAAGGCGCGCCCTTGGTGATAACAGGCGATACCTATCATTGGCTAAGTCAGAGAGGATTTGACACGAGAAGATATGCAAGAAGGGAATGAGATGGCAACGCTGCAAGAAGAACTCGTGAGAATGGGAAAACTCGTCGACGACGATTTGGCAAGCCTCTTGACCCGGAGAAGGCCAGTACGTCTCTGGGATGCTGCCTATCATTTGCCTAAGGCCGGAGGAAAGAGGCTTCGTCCCTTTCTCACAATTAGTGTCTGCAAAGCTTTAGGAGGGAAAGAGCAGGACGCACTTCCCGCTGCTACAGCCGTGGAACTGATTCAGACATTCTCGCTAGTCCACGATGACATAATCGACAGAGACAGTACTCGAAGAGGCGTGCCAACAGTTCACAGGAAGTGGGGGGTTTCAACAGCAATCATAGCAGGAGATCTCCTTCACATCAAGGCCTATGATGCGGTCACAAGGTCTGCGATGAAGAATCCGAACCTGTTGAGAACTCTTCCCAGTATCATCGCCGAGATCAATGATTCTACAGTGAGGGTGTGTGAAGGGCAGGAGATGGATGAAGAGCTGGAAAGGAAGACGCAGCCAACAGAGGACGAATATCTTGAGATGATCTCAAAGAAGACAGCCTCGCTATTTGAGGCTGCCACAACCATTGGCGCACTTGCAGCAGAGTCGAGTTCTGAGTCAATAGAGTCGATGAGGAGGTTTGGTCATCTGCTGGGCCTATCTTTCCAAATCGTGGACGACATACTGGGCTTGACTGCTGATGAGAAAGAGTTGGGAAAACCTGTGGGAAGCGACATCCGAGAGGGGAAGAGAACTCTGCCAATCGTATACGCCCTATCCAAGGGGTCGAATGAAGAGAGAAAGGCCATTCTGAAAACTCTGGGGAATAGGAAGGCGTCGGCAAGACGGTACTCGGCAGCGATCAAAATGGTGGCATCAATCGGTGCATTAGACTACTCAAGGCGGAAGGCAGAAGACTATGCACATGAAGCACGAAAGGCCTTGCTGTCGCTACCTGAATCGAATGAGAGAAAACTTCTTGACGAAGCTCTTCAGTTCATCTTGAAAAGACCATACTAGCGTCTTCGTCGGTGCCTCTGCATGAACTGGCTGATCAAGGCTGTGATCGATGTCTGGTTAGGCTTCCACGGTCAGACACGGCTCAGTAGCCAACAACAGATACAATCGCACTCTTCCAACAGTTCCGATCTGGGGTCGCCCCGGTGAGATTTTGACCAAGAGATCTGACATCTCAAGCTTCTACAAGCTAACCCCTGAGCAGAGATTGAAAGAAGTACAGGAGTTTGCCAATCTAAACGATGAAGAAGCCCGACTTCTCGTCTCAGGTCAAGCCCTCACCTTGCCTCAAGCTAACCGGATGATTGAAAATGTTGTTGGAGTTTTTCAGATGCCTTTCGGTATCGCAACCAACTTTCTCATCAACGGCAGAGACTATCTCATACCAATGGTCATTGAAGAGCCGTCTGTCGTTGCAGCAGCAAGCAACGGAGCCAAGATGGCAAGGATGAAGGGGGGATTCACCGCAACAACAACAGCTCCGGTGATGATTGGGCAGATCCAAGTCACCGATCTACCTGATCCAAGAGACGCGGTTGCCAAGGTTGTATCAGAAAAGGAGAGGATACTTACTAAGGCGAACGAGCAGGACCCTGTACTGGTATCCCTAGGTGGAGGGGCGAAAGATTTGGAAGCAAGGATCATAGAAACTAGGGCCGGGCCAATGGTCATTATCGAGCTTCTTGTTGACTGTCGGGATGTCGCCGGCATGAACGCAGTTGACACGATGGCCGAAGCCGTTGCTCCCATGATAGAAGATCTGGCAAAGGGAAGAGCCCTCCTCCGGATAATTTCCAACCTTGCGACGCGAAGACTCGCAAGAGCCAGATGCACTGTGGCTGAGAAGGCAGTGGGAGGAAACGAAATTGTCGACGGCATCATTAAGGCGCAGGCGTTCGCTGAATCAGACATCCATCGGTGTACAACCCACAATAAGGGGATAATGAACGGGATCACAGCAGTCGTCTTGGCGACAGGCAACGATCATCGTGCCATCGAGGCCGGAGCTCACGCATATGCATGTCGAGGTGGGCGCTATATGCCATTGACGACATGGGAGAAAGATAGTCAAGGGAATCTTGTGGGAACAATAGAGCTTCCGATGGCGGTTGGCACAGCAGGAGGCGTTACGAAGTCCAGCCCACTTTTCCAGATAGCCCTTAAGATACTCGGAGTTACAAGATCCACTGAGCTTGCAGAGGTCATAGCGTCAGTAGGCTTGGCGCAGAACTTGGCGGCTCTGCGGGCTCTAGTTGCCGAAGGAATTCAGAAGGGGCACATGAAGCTCCACGCACGAAACGTGGCGATGAGCGCTGGCGCCGTAGGCCAACTGATCGATCTAGTCGCAGCCAAGATGATTGAAGAAGATAAGATCCGAGAAGACCGTGCGAGAGAGTTGGTCAGGCAACTTGCTGGGTGAAGAACGATCGCTTAGGATTCGAGGTTCCCCTTTGCCTCGGCCCTCCTTATCTTCGGAAGAACCTCCTTCTCCATCCAGTCCGAGATCGTGCTGTGCAGTTTCTGGTAGTATTTCTTAGTCTCATGCTTGATGAGACCGAGATTCTCCATCTTGTTCAGATACCGCCACTTCATGCTTCGCGATATCTTGTCTCCCATCAATCGGTCAATATCTAACCTCTTGAAGACCCTCGGCAGACGGGCAAAAGTGTCGACTATCTCGTGGGGAAAAGCAGTTAAAGCGTCTCTGGAGAGCTTGCGCCTTCCACGGGAGGAGCTCTTTTCAGAGGTTTTCTCTTTCATTCAGTCTGGCTTCCGTATAATCGAGGGATGGAACCCATAAAATGCTTTTGGAAGGCATGTAATGCAGGGTTCTGACGATTGACCCATGAAGCACTGTGAAAATCCCAACTCGTCTTAAATAGCAATTCGAAAGCACTAGGAACCGGAACAAATGCGAGTAGCTTGTGGAGCAAAACCAACAGACGTCGTTCGCAGTTCAGGAAGAGACCATTTGAGAAAGGAACAACCAGGTACCCTGACAGAGACCACGAAGTACTACAACCTGATTCGAAGATTGGGCTTTCCGTCACTGAAAAAAGTGCTTGTTGAGATAATCCTGACAGCCTTAGTAGGCTGCGGCGTTGCCTTCTCGCTATCGACATACGCCATTAGCGATTTCATCTCTGGTTGCCTCGTCGGAGCGCTTGTCTTTGCGTTTCCCTCGATCGTTGTTGAGAGCCTGTTGTGGAGGTTCGTACTGATAAACGACCCCCTTTTCTACCTTAGACGATGCCTAGCGCTCTCGTTAGTCGTGAACCTAGTGTGGATAGTCTTCCTCATGGCAGGCAGCATCATCTTCAAGACTGTTTCAGGCTTTCCGCAGAAACCGTTCCTTTTGGGGATGCTTTGCGCACTCTCTTTAAGGTCTCTCGCTATATTCTCGCTTTCTAAGTGCGGTCTCCCAAGAAAGATTATCGCCACTCTTGCTCAGCCTCTGATATGTCTTGTTGTTGCCTTGCCGCTTCTCAGACTGCCAGTTGCCCAGACAGTTCTTCTATTAGCGGTTGCCATAACGATCTCACCGACTTTGTTGTATCCTCTGCTATCATTCATTGAAAGGAAGGGAAAAGAGGCGCTTGGCGTCTCTGCAATGAACCTCTTCAGAGCATTCCTATTGGTATTTCTTGATATGAAGAATCAGCCCTTGGAGAAGTACTTGGAGAATCTTGGCGTTGCTGAAAACATTGGCGTAAGTGTTCTGACGTTCAAGAGAAGAAGCCATTCGTCCATAAAGGCCGTGATCGTCGTGCCGAACTTCCATCCGGGGCCATTCCTGAACGTTGGAAGCAGCGTCCTTCCAATGTTGATCCAGAACTCGGTTGAGGCAGGAACGAAAGCAGTGGCGATGGTTCCGCATGGAGTATCAGGCCACGAGCATAACTTAGTGTCCCAATCAGAGAATCAAAAGGTTGTTCAACGTGTAAGTGGCCTATTAGGAAGAGGCAAACGTACGGCCACAGCATCGAGGATGATTCGCTCGTCGGTCGGAAACGCTAGTGCCACGTGCCAAGCATTCGGAAGATGCGGTTTGGTGACCCTCACCACCTCGCCGAAGGACATGGAAGACATACCGACCGAAGTATCATCTGGGCTGCACAAGGGTCTACTCAACTTCGACCATTTACTGTTGATAGACAGTCACAACTGCATAGACGAACTAAAACCCATGACATCTCAAGATTTTCAGGATCTTATAGCATCCGGGAAAGAAGCAATGCAACAGGAGGAACTTACAGAGCAACGGCCTTTCAAGGTTGGAGGAAGCAAGCTGAAACCTGCACAATTCACTTTGGATCAAGGAATCGGCCCCTGCGGACTTTCAGTAATACTCATCGAGGTGGACGGATTTCTCTCGGGATACGTTACGATTGACGGCAACAACATGAAAGCAGGCCTACGAGAAGATGTTCTCACGTTGCTGAAGCGAAGAGGCATAAATGAGGCTGAGGTGATGACTACTGACACTCATATGGTTAGCGGGAGGGTTTCGACAAGATTGGGTTACCACCCTGTCGGTGAAGCCATCGACAAGGATGAGCTTCTACAACTTATCGGATCAGCAGTCAAGGACGCTCTTGAGGATTTGGAGGATTCCGAGGCAGAGTGGAACTCTGAAAGCGTCTTGGTCAAGACCTTGGGAAGAGAAACCTTCACCAAGCTTACTGGGCTTATTCGGGAGATGTCAAAATTGGTCGCATACTGGATGTTTGCCATAGTGCTGATTCCGATTCTGCTCGGAGTAGTCCTTCTCCGATGATGTAAGTGAGAGCATATTGCTGATGAGTTCGCAGAGAGCGTCAGGCGGCTGCTGCCGAGCAAGGATTTTTGACTAAGCTTGGCAATAGTTGACTACTCACCACGGAACAGACTTGCGGAACGCCAATACAAGAGACGAGGAGGCTAATAGCCAGCTCAATCAGATTCGAGCAGTTGATGGAATGGTTCTGTCGCCATGAGCTCAATTGAAGAGATTGCCCCGACAGTTCGAAGGGCGGCCCTACTCAACGCCATCAAACATGGTGGTAGAGCTGAGATAGGGGCTGTGATGGGCAGGGTTCTCGCAGAGAGACCGGACCTGAGACCTGTGACCAAGGAACTCGCTGGACTCTGCAGTCAAACGGTGAAGGAAATCAATCAGCTATCGTTGTCAGATCAACGAAGAATTACGGAGGAGACCTGGCCAGAGACATTGATGGAGGAAAAAAAGAAAGAAAAAAGGGGTTTACCTCCGCTTCCAAATGCGGAGAAATACGCTCAGGTCGTGACACGGTTCTCTCCGAACCCGGATTGCGTTCTCCATATAGGTTCGACAAGGGCTGTAATCCTCTGCCACGAATATGCTCGCATGTATAACGGTAGGTTCGTGCTTCGATTCGAGGACACGGACCCGCGTTTGAAGAGACCAAAACTTGAGTTCTATGACATGATTGAGGAGGACATCCTATGGCTCGGCTGCAAATGGGATGAAAAGGTCGTACAGAGCGACAGAATGCAGCACTACTATGATTGGGCAGAGAAACTTCTGCATGCAGGTGGGGCGTATGTGTGCACATGCAATAGGGAGGTCTTCAAGACGTTGACATTGGCATCGAAGCCGTGTCCTGACAGAGATCTTGATCCCTCGGAGCAATTAGGTCGATGGGAGAAGATGCTTGATGGAGCGTATACTGAGGGAGGAGCAATTGTGCGGGTCAAGACTGATCTCAGCCATCCGAATCCAGCCGTAAGAGATTGGCCCGCTTTGAGAGTGATTGACATACAGGAGACGCCACACCCGAGAGTCGGTAGCAAGTACAGAGTCTGGCCTCTCTACAACATGGCGTGTGGGGTAGATGACCACCTGCTTGGAATCTCCCACATAATCCGCGGCAAGGAGCACCTGACGAATGAGGTCCGTCAAAGATTCATGTACAAGAAACTGGGATGGGCGTATCCGGAAACTCTGCATTACGGGAGATTGAAGATCATAGGAGCAGAGGTAAGTAAGTCAAAGATAGTAAGACTTGTTGAAGATAAGGCAGTCTCAGGGTTTAGCGATCCCAGGCTAGCGACGCTGTCTGCGCTCAGAAGAAGAGGCATCAAACCTGAGACCCTAAGACTTCTGGTCATGGAGATTGGGCCGAGGCCAGTCGATGCGACGTTGAGCTGGGAAAACATCTATGCGATCAACAGAAAGATGATCGATGACGAGGCAAATCGATTCTTCTTCCTGAGAGATCCCGTTCGGATGATTGTAAAGGGAATTGGCAGAACGTACATTTCAACCCCGGCCCTTCACCCTGACCACCCGGAGAGGGGAAGGCGCCACTTGGAAGTAAGGCCTTCAGATGGAAACATAAGCATCCTGATCTCTTCCGACGATGTCCAAAAGCTCGACGAGGAAAAACACGTTCGACTAATCGAGTTGTTCAATGTTGTCATTGTATCAGCCAAGAAGGATCATGTTGAAGCCAAGTTTGAAAGCGACTCATACGAGGATGTGAGGAAGGCCGGGGTTCCGCTGTTCCAATGGCTACCTTTGGAAGGCAACATCAACGTCAGATTGGCCATAACGAATGGAGAGGTGATAGGAGGACTGGGAGAGAACACACTCCTCCACAACAATGTGGGTGACGTTGTCCAACTTGTCAGGGTGGGATTTGGAAGGATCGATAGCAAATCTTCTGATGGAGTAGAGATCTTCTATGCACACAGTTGAGAATCCTCGCTGTCAAAGCAGGGCCGAATCTTGTCATCGAAACATTCATTAAAAAGGGGCTTTTCGCATAAGGTAAGCTTGAAGCGTATGCGGGTGAAAAATTGCCCAAGGCTTTGTATGTGAAGTTTGAGGTTCCCAAGGAAATCACTGAGAAAGCTTACCAACTTGTGCAAGTTGCAAGAGATTCGGGAAAGCTGAGGAAGGGAACAAATGAGACGACAAAGGCTGTGGAAAGAGGAGTAGCGAAGCTGGTTCTAATCGCAGAGGACGTCGACCCGCCTCAAATTGTTGCCCACCTTCCAATACTATGTAACGAGAGGAAGATACCGTACCTATTTGTTCCGAGTAAACTTGACCTAGGAAAGTCCTCAGGCATCGACGTTGGATCCGCGGCAATAAGCATCATCGAGCCAGGCGATGCCGCAGCCACGCTCACCGAGCTTGTGAAGGCGGCCGACCACTTAAGGAGGCCAGGTGAAGGTAAGAAATGAGCGTCAAACAGAAGACTGAGGAGCAGCTTATCCCTGCAGAAGTGACACAGATCATTGCTAGAACTGGAGTGACTGGCGAAGTGATTCAAGTCAGAGTGAGGGTTCTAGAGGGACGAGACAAAGGAAGAATAATAACAAGAAACGTGAAGGGCCCAGTCCGGCTGGAGGACATCTTGATGCTAAGAGAAACTGAAAGGGAAGCAAAGAAGATCAAGTAACCAAGATGAAGACCGATGCCTCGAATCGTTCGGTGCTCCTTCTGCGGAAAAGAGTATCCGCCAGCAACCGGATCGATGTATGTACGGAATGACGGATCGATTCTGTATTTTTGCTCCAGCAAGTGCAAGAAAAGCGAACTGAAGCTAGGACGCGACCCAAGGAAGCTGAAGTGGACTATATATCACGGGAAGAAGGAGAGAGGAAGATAACTACTAAGGGATCTTTCTCATAGAAAAAGACGCCTGTCTTTCTCAGTCCCAAAACCGTGCCCAATCGACGAAAGGTAACGCAGTTCATGCATCAAGCGAGAGTTTTCTCAGGCGAGAAAGCGCCGACGAAATTCCTCCAAAAAGACAATCGAAGAACCCGACTGAGCCCGATTGAGTACTTTCTGGCCTATGAATCGTGCTCACAAGTTCTTGGAGAATGGAACTTCAACTATCAAACTATCGTGAAGGAACGAGTCACCGTGGGAACTAAGTTATTAAGAATCATCCCGAATGAATAGCGCTCTGAATGGGATAGAAGACGATAATGGAGGAGATTCCATGCCTCTCCGGCAGCCCATAGTCGTTGTGCTAGGGCATGTCGACTCAGGCAAAACCACCCTGCTCGACAAGATAAGAGGAACAGCGGTTCAGCTTCGAGAGGTTGGGGGGATATTCCCTATGGGAATCCTAGACCCAGCACATCGGAGCAAGCTACTTCCCAGCTGACACGATCAAGAGATTCTGCGGACCACTTCTAGAGAAATTCCACTTTGAAGTAAAAATCCCAGGACTGTTGGTCATAGATACTCCAGGCCACGAAGCCTTTGCGAATCTCAGAAGGAGAGGAGGCTCTGCTGCAGACATAGCAATCTTGATCGTGGATGTTGTTCGAGGATTCGAAGTCCAAACCTACGAGTCGCTGAATATCTTGAAGGCGAGGAAGACACCCTTTCTTGTTGCAATCAGCAAAATAGACGCCATAGCTGGATGGAAACCCAATCCAGGGATGGCTTTCGGCGATTCGTTTTCGAGACAGGCTCCAGAAGTCCAGAAGGATCTGGACAATCGGCTTTACGGAATCATGGGAACTCTATCAAGGCTCGGCTTCAGATCTGAAAGGTACGACCGACTCAAAGACTTCAGGGACACCGTCGCAATGATCCCTACGAGTGGGAAGACAGGGGAAGGCATACCTGAGCTTATGGCGTTGCTTGTCGGGCTGACTCAGTCTTTTATGAAAGACGAACTAGTACTCACTTCGGGGTCGGGAAAAGGGGTCGTCCTCGAGATTAAGGAAGAACCGGGGCTTGGCATAACTGCAAATGTCATCCTCTATGATGGCATTATTAGAGTTTCAGACATGATAGTAATAGGTGGAAGAGAAAAGCCGATCTCCACAAGTGTACGAGCCATCCTGCTCCCAAAACCATTGGATGAGATACGAGACCCCCGTAACAGATTTTCCAGCATGGAATCAGTCGGCGCGGCAGCGGGAATAAAGATCGTTGCACCGAATCTCGAGAATGCGCTCGCAGGCTCGTCCCTGCTTGTAGTTCCAAAAGACACAGATCCAAGGCCACTTGTCGAGATGGCAAAAGAAGAGGTTGAGACACTAAGGATTAAGACCGATATCGACGGGGTTGTCTTAAAAACTGACACGCTGGGATCGTTAGAGGCGCTCACGGCGCTCCTTGCAAGTTCCAATGTTGCAATACGACTTGCAGACGTAGGCGATATATCCCGGCGCGAAGTGGTTGAGGCCGAAGCAGTTCGGCTTCACGACCCTATCCTCGCGGTCATCCTCGGGTTCAATGTCAGGATTCTGCCTGATGCCGCGGAGGAGATGAAGAGAAAGGGAATCATGGTGTTTCAGAGTGATGTCATCTACCGATTGATTGAGGACTACGTGAAATGGAGGGATGAGCAGAAGGCAGCTGGTCTGAAAGGTGAATTCGATCGATTGATGCTACCGGCGAAAATGCAGATTCTACCTGGCTGTGTCTTTAGACGTAGCAAGCCAGCCATAGTGGGAGTTGAAGTCCAGACGGGAAGAATACGGCCTGGGCGCCGTCTGATGCTTGAAGATGGCAGAACCATAGGAGAGATCCAGCGCATCCAAGACAAGGGAAAGGATATGCATGAAGCTTTGTCAGGAGTGCAAGTTGCTATCTCAATAGACGAGCCGACGGTAGGCAGACACATACATGAAGGGGACAAGCTATACGTAGCCGTGCCTGAACAGCATGTGAAGCTGCTACTCACAAAATTTAGAGAACTCATGGCCCCCGATGAAATTGAATTGTTGAACAAGCTTGTTGAGATTATGAGGAAACTCAATCCTCTATGGGCGTTCTAGCTCCGTGACTGTACTCAGGATCTTGGCAACATTAATATGTTTCTCGGGAAGCCTATTTACGACCTCCAGTTTGAGAACGAGGCAGGAATCATGGCAAAGTTCAAGCTAATAGTTTCGAATCCAGAGACAGGAAAAGTCTCTGTTCACGAACTCGAAGGATCTAGGGCGCAACCTCTGGTAGGAAGGGAGATAGGGGAAGTGGCCGACGGATCCATAGTAGGAATAGATAAGGCCAAGCTGGAAATAACCGGAGGCAGCGACAAAGACGGAATCCCGATGCGACCTGACGTTCATGGAGGAGGAAAGAAGTACACGGTCCTTTCTGGAGGGGTAGGCTTCAAGCCAAGAAGTTCCGGAGATAGACAGAGGAAGCTCGTTAGGGGCAGAATGATTACCGACCAAACCTACCAAATCAACATGCGAGTGATCAAGGAAGAGCAACCTAAGCCGGCTTCAAGAAAGAAAGCAGGAGCGTAACCCAAATGGACGTAAAGATAGTCAAGGATAGACGCAACCAGCTCTTCAATAGAAGAGAGATAGAGTTTGAACTAACACACCCAAACTCTGGCACTCCGGACAGGTTTTCAGTAAGAAAGACGCTGGCTTCGAAGGTCAACAGCAAACTCGAAAACATATATGTATTAGAGGTGTCGAGCGCCACAGGAACGAACAAGACGCTAGGCAGAGCTGACATGTATGAGAATCCTCAAATCGCCCAAAAGGTGCTGCCGAAGCACCTGTTGATTCGCAATATGCCTCCTGAGGAAAGAGAGAAGATCAAGCAGACGAAGGGAAAGAAGCCAGAAGAGAAAAAGTCTGAGGAGAAGAAGCCGCCATCAGAAAAGCCTGAGAAAGAAGCGAAGAAGGCCAAATGATAGATGAGTGAGAAAAAAGCTGAAAAGAAGGCACCAGTAGCCAGACTCAGCAAGGCCTACGAATACGACAGCGAAAGAGGTACAATCAAGCTCCGCAATCGAAAATGCCCAAGATGCGGCAACATAATGGCACATCACAAGTCCCCGGTCAGACGGTACACATGCGGCTCATGTAGCTACACAGATT
>CAZZFQ010000027.1:0-16691 GCA_964653695.1 uncultured Candidatus Bathyarchaeia archaeon
TGGATGTTGAGTTCGCAAAGAAGGCCGGCATACAGGTCACATCGACGCCAGCTGCGCTGACTGTGAGTGTGGCCGAGCTGACGATTGGTTTGATGCTTGATGTTCTTCGTCAGATAAGTTTCGCCGACCGCAATATGAAGGAAGGGAAATGGATCAAATCGCGCCTGACAGGTCGCGAGCTGAGAGGAAAGACGGTCGGTGTAATCGGAGCGGGAGGGAGAATCGGAAGCGAGGTGGCTCGAATCTTGAAAGCAGGATTCGGGGCGAACGTTGTCGCCTACGACATCGTCGACATCAGTCGATATGCAGCCGGGCTGGGTATGCAGCTGGCAAAGGACCTTGAAGATCTTCTTGCTTGTTCCGATATTGTCACCGTACATGTCCCATATTCGGAGGCGACGCATCATCTGCTCAATGACAGGAAGATAGCTGCAATGAAGAAGGGCAGCATCCTCATCAACACGTCCCGAGGCGATGTAGTGGACGGGCAAGCTCTGCTTAAAGCTCTGAAAGAAAAGCACCTTTCTGGTGTGGGGCTTGATGTTTTCCACAGTGAGCCTCCCAAAGAAGAGTGGGAGAAGGAGCTTGTCTCTCTTCAGGATGGAGTTGCAGTATGCACCTGCCACATAGGCGCACAAACAATCGAAGGTCAGAGAACTGCCAGCGTGATGGCGTCAGAAGCTCTCGTCAAGCTTCTAAAACCCTAGATCCACTATCTTGCCAGAACTTCTCATCTGCGGAATGAAGATTTGAGAGAACTCGTGTTCACGTCCTCTATTCTCGTCTGGAGGAGTTGGTGAAAATGGAAGCGAGGATTAAGCGCATGCCAATATTCCAGTCGATTCGCTCCTGTCGAGATGAGATTCTCGATTTCACCAAAGCTCTGGTGGCTGTGCCGACTGAGAACCCTCCAGGAACAGCGTATGAGACGTGCGTCAGACTCCTTACGCAGAAGTTAGACGAGATCGATTTGGACAGTAAGATCATAGAGGTTCCTGCCGCTGGGAAACGCCCTCGTTACTGCATAGTGAGCTCCCATGGGAAAGGCAAGAAGACGCTATACTTCCACGGCCATTACGACGTAGTGCCAGGATTGAGCGAACGTCAGTTTCGACCGTTCCTTAGGGATGGCAAGCTCTTCGGGCGGGGTTCATCGGACATGAAGAGCGGGCTTGCGGCAATGATCTACGCTATCAAGGCACTGAAAGAATGTGGAGACGAGTTGAATGGCAGAATAGGGCTGACGATAGTACCGGATGAGGAAACCGGCGGCGCACTTGGATCACAGTACCTGGACACGGCAGGTTTGCTAGGTAAGGACGGCATCGGAATGCTTACGGCCGAACCCACAGACGGCATGATCTGGAATGCGAATCGAGGAGCCATTTCAATGCGAGTAACGGTGAGAGGAAAACCTGCTCATGTCGGCTTACACTATCAAGGGGTGAATGCGTTTGAGAAGATGCTGACAGTTGCCAACGCGCTACTTGAGTTCAAGAGAGACGTGGAGAAGAGAAGAACCATGTTCAATATTGAACCAGATGCTGCGCGACGTTCCATACTGTTGATAGGAGGACAGTCCGAAGGAGGGACAAACTTCAACACTGTCCCTGCGCAGGCCTCCTTCACGCTCGACAGACGGATCAATCCAGAAGAGGATTTGAACGTAGAAAAACGTGAACTTGTCACTCTTCTTCACAGGCTCAGACGGCACGGACTCGATCTTGGATTTGATATTCTTCAGGAGGCGACATCCTCGGGCGTTTCAGAATATGATCCCGTGGCACGAGCTCTTGCGCAGAGCGTGCAAGCGGTTACTGGCAAGCCTGCGAGATTTCGAATGTGCCCAGGAGTTCTAGAAATCCGGTTCTATATCAAGAAAGGAATTCCAGCGCTGGCGTACGGACCGGGGCTTCTATCGGTTTCTCATGGCCCAAATGAGTTTGTAAAGGTCAGAGAAATCCACAGATGTGCAATAGTCTATGCGCTCACGGCCTTGAGGCTGCTGAGGTAGCCTCTCTCTTTGGGCGCTTGGTATGAAGACACACGAAGAAGAGGGGACGATTGCGCGAGATAGCTATGCGTGCCCAAGCTGTAAGTTGCCTGTATTGCCAAAGGGGGACATCCTGTCTTGCCAGCAGTGTGGGCTAGGCTATCCTGTCGATAGTGGGATCCCAGACTTTATTACGGAGGATCTTTCAAAGAGCAAACATCCAGTACTAAGGTCAGTTTCCAGTCTCGATAGGCTAGCAAAGATCTACGAGACATGGTTGTGGTACCCTCTTGTCTATCATCTCTACGGCGGGTTGTTCATACCCTCAGTCAGTGAAGAGGTGAGGATTGTTACCGACATGGTAGACGCCGACGGTGGCTTGGGACTGGATGTGGCCTGCGGAACAGGGCTATTCACTCGCTCTATTGCAGGAAGAATGAGGCTTGTCTACGGTATCGATATCTCAAGAGGTATGCTTGAGAAGGCAGCAAGATACGTGCAGGAGAGAGGGATACACAACATCCGATTTGCTCGAGCAAGGGCGGAGAAGATTCCTTTCCCGGATAACGTTTTCGACGGTGTGGTCTGTTGCGGTGCTCTTCACCTATTCCCGGACACAAGGAAAGCGCTGCAGGAGATGGCCAGAGTCACAAAGAAAGACGGTCGATTGGCCGTAATGACGTTTGTGAAGAAACGTCTCTTCAAGTTCAGAAGGGTCGTTGAGCATCTGAGATTGGACCACGGAGTCCACGTCTTCGATGTAGAGGAATTGAACGGATATCTCTTGGAGACAGGCTTTAGGGATTTTGCGCACACCATCTACGGATCTTTGATCCTCTTCCATGCGAATAAGGAATGAATTCTCTGACCTGGCTGCAGTTGAGCTTATTACTTGACTAGCCACGTATGACCGACCTCATTGACGGTGATGGTGAATGAGCGGCCTAGGTGAGTCGAAGGCGATCTTCTACTTCAATGTATGTGGGCAGATCAACACCGAAAAGACGCTGGAGCTTGCCCTTAAGAGGGCCCGCGAACTCGGAATAAAGAACTTGATTGTTGCCTCCGAGACAGGACTGAGCGCTCTCAGAGCTGTAGATCTGATTCACGATTCTGGGATAGATCTCATAGTGGTCACTTCGGCGGCTGGCACAAGAATCGAGAGAACCGTGATCGGTGATCTGAAGATAGGAATCCCGGATACAAGGATATGGGATCAGCTGGAGAAGGGTGGTGCCAAGATCGTTAGGGCCACTGACCCTCTATACAATATTGGAGCCGAACTGGAGCATAGGCGGATCCCGACGCTCGCAACTCTAGTTCGACAGTGTCTGAAGATGATCAGCTCCGGGACTGCTGTATGCGTTACAGCTGTGCTGATGGCTACTGACAACGGGCAGTTGAGAGAAGGAGAGGAGGTCGTGGCTGCTGCGGGATCATGGGTCGGCTTGGATACAGCACTCGTCATACAGGCGACAAACTCCGTAAACCTTCTGAAAACGGGATCACTGCGGATAAAAGAGATCGTATGTAAACCGCGAAACCCCGCGCACAGTTGGCCAATCAACCAGAAAGACTGGATTGGTGATTTGAAACCTTACAAAGCGTTTGCTGAACAAGTCTCTACATCGTAGTGCACACGCAGTTCTATGCCGAAACCCACCGTCGGAATATCTGGTGGCATACACTTAACGTCATGCCAGACCAAGTATCAGTCTTTGGATTCAGTGATTCGGTTCTCGAAGGGAGGGCGCAAGTACTTTGCTAGAAATCTGTAGATTTCGCGCCGAGACTCTCTGGCCAGCTTCGTATCTATCCTGTTGAAGACATGGCCTCCTGGCGCATCCTTGTAGATCTTGTATTCGAACTCTTTGCCTGCTGACTTGAGGGATTTGATTAGATGCTCCACTTCGAGAACGTTGACATCCTCATCATTCGTAGCTGTGTGAATCAGTAGAGGTGTTTGAAGCTTTTCAGCATGCCAGACAGGGGAACGGCGCCTATACTCCTCCACGTCATCATGGGCTGTTTTGCCGACGTGGTACTCGGCGGAGAAGTCGCTTCTGTACTCGTCAGTTTTGTATCCCATACGGGCGACTAGATCGCTTACGGGAACGCCTGCGTATGCGACTTGATATGCCTCTGGATGAAGGAAAATGTTCATCAAGGTGTGGAGTCCCCCGTGGCTCCAGCCGATGATCCCTACACGTTTGGGGTCAGCAAGCTCGCAGTTCTCAACCATCCAGTTCCTTGCGGCGTAGGTATCCTCGACCTCAAGTCCTCCATAGTCTATGAGCTTGTAGAAGCCACTGCCATATCCTGTACTCCCACGGTACTCTGGCGCTACGATGATGTATCCTTGACGAAGTAGCTCTCTGATTATGTGGACGCCGGAGGATCCCATGTTGGAGTGTATGCCTCCGTGAATGTAGACTAGAAGCGGATACTTCTTGCCCTCATCAAGGCCTTTTGGGATGAAGACGTATGACCAGAAGACCACAGGATTTCTTGCACCCATCGCAGTAGGATTGGGAACATAGCGAGGAGGAGGACCGGTCATCCTCACTTTGTCAATATGGGCTACATCTCCCATCCTATGATACCAGAGAACATCGTCTACAGATTTCATCACGGCATGGAAGGCATGAGTCAACATCTCTTGTTGGTTTCTCAGCTCGTCAATCAACTTCTGAACATCCGGGCTTGACATCTCGATCAGCAACTCAATACTACATTTCTTCAGTAAAGTCTTTCCATAACAGTAAAAATGGCAACTGCGATTATCAGCAGTCTGGGTGGATGAAGAGGTTGGGACATTTGGCCACAGGTTCGATTCGAGAGGTTCTGCCAGAAGAGATCTCTGAAGATACTGAAGATTTCTTTGTCGGCATACTAAGGAGCAAGATGAGCTCGTGTGCGAGTATCCTTGTGAAAGTCATTCGGGCACTGGAGCTTGAATATGGTCCCAGAGTCATGGAGATCGCTAGGAGTACACTATTGGCATGCGATCCCAGGCCGACTTCACAGATGGGAAAGCCTGAAGAGGATCTGCGCATTTTCTGCCAACGGCTGGAGAAAGGATGCATAGGATCGCATCGGTGGCAACGCCTAGTTGACAGCCCAGACCGAGTCTGCTACAGGTTCTATCGCTGCTTATGGGCCGAAATCTTCAACGAGCTGAAGGCGCCAGATATCGGGAGATGGCTCTGCGAAGGAGACGAACCAGCCGTAAGATCATTCAACCCCAAGCTCGGGTTCAAGCGAACTAAGACCCTGATGGACAATCAGGGTGAATGCGACCACGTCTTCTACGTCAGGAGTAACGTCTCAGATCAGAGCTAGTCCCGCAATGATCACTACTGCTACATCTATCTCAGCATAAAGCTCGTGTGGTGAGAGCTTGTTGGCTAGCCCAGTCGACGCGTTCACGAGATCAGCACCCTCGCTCGCCGAAACCGCCACTAAACGCTTTTAGGCTAATCAACGTATCTAGCGAGAACGGCGGTTCCAATGAGCACAGTTACGATAGAAGAGTTTCAAAGATTGGACCTAAGAGTCGGAAAGGTCCTCAAAGCGGAGAGGATCCCTGAAAAGAAGAAGATCTACAAGCTGCAGATAGATGTGGGCGGGCAACAGATCCAAACAATCGCAGGAGGAGCCGAACACTACTCCCCAGAGTATTTCGAAGGGAGAGCAGTAGTAGTCCTGCTGAACCTTCAACCGAAGATCATAGGAGGAATCGAATCAAAAGGAATGCTGCTTGCGGCTGACTTTCAGGGAAAACCGATTTGGCTGACTGTGGATGATGAGGTCCCGGCGGGGACAAAGGTAAGATAATCGAGCTGATGCAAATCCAGGCACACAAAGGAATTATATAGATGCCTCAGATCACCTTGCAAACCTCAAGAAGACAAGATAGATCCGAGGACTTCCCGATGAAGAAAGCATTGATGGTTGCATGTCTCGTCATATTCATGATCAGCCAGAATCTCGCCTCAGCTTCTGCCTCGACCTTCTCAGCCAGGATCGAACGTGACGCGATCGATGTTCAGATATCATCGACCCTTAGTCAAAACATCACAAGCCTCTTCGAAAGGAGGATAAGCCTATCTGGAGATCCGTTAACCAACGTAACAAGGGCGTTTGAGAAACAGATCAAGGCAAAGTCGCCCGAAGCCACTGTCAGGGATATCTCGGCTAATTGTATATTCACCAACACTACCGTTGAGGTCTCTGTGCGGTTCAAAGTCTTGGGGGTCGTTTCAAGGCGGGAAGAATTCGTTACTGCGAATCTGACTTGGAGGGCGCTCAACATCCTTGACGATTTCTCGGTAGAGAATGTGAGCTACAATCTAGTCGGGAAAGCCTACTTCCGAGGCATCATTCCTCGCTTCGAGAACATGACTGGAGCGCAGTTCTACGAGAATCGTACGATTCCCGTCACTACTTACAGAGCTAAAGATGTTGCAGGAAACATAACGATGCTGCGATTCAAATCCTTGGAAGCCCCCCTTATGAATTGGCAGATGGCATACAACATCACGAAAGGAGATACATGTTACAGGCTCAAATTGGGGCGCGTCGTTGACCTCGCGGTTAAGCGGGAAGTCAACGCTTCAGTAACAGAGCTTGGTGTCTGGATGGATCTTTCAGGTGAGATAGCCACCTCTGGATTCGCCAAGCTCAAGGGAGATTCGATAATGTCCGAGACTGGCGTCGGGACCTCACATGTCCTAATGCTTGTATCTGTTGTCGTACCGTTATTGATTGCTTTCACAGCCCGGATAATCGAGAGGAAGACGATAAGAACCAAGACCGAACTCAAGAGAAGATAGCTATCGTTGGCATAGAAAATCGGAGAATCCTGTCAAACGGATGAGGCCCTCCATGTTGAAGATTTTGATTTCGTTCAACCTTGATGAAGAGCATGTCGAGAGGATTCGTTCCTGTTTGTCTGGCATTGATGTCAAGAAAAGCTCGGATCCAGGCGTACTTCTATCAGAGATCTGCGATGCAGAGGTCCTTCTTGCGGGCAGATTCAACAGTGAGATGTTCAAAGCTGCAAAAAGGCTGAAGTGGGTTCAGGCCATAGCGGCGGGAGTTGACAGGTTCCTTTTCGGTGAGTTTGTATCCTCAGATGTTGTCCTCACAAATGCGAGAGGCGTTCATCCCGCTCAGGTCTCTGATCACGTTCTTGCCCTGATCTTAGCGTTCAGCAGAAAACTCAACATATTCACGAAGTCTCAATATCAACGAAAATGGGCCCGTCTTCAATGCGAAGAACTTCAGGGAAAGGTCCTTGGCATAGTTGGCCTAGGAGCGATTGGAAGAGAGATTGCTCGAAAGGCAAAATGCTTCGGTATGAGAATCTTAGCCGTAGATAGAGACATGGCCGCGGCTCCAACCTCCGTAGACGAATTGCTCAGGCCACAAGCCCTGTCGACCTTGCTAAAGCAATCCGATTTCGTTGTCCTATCAGTACCTCTCACCCGGGAAACTGAAGGGCTGATCGGAGAACCAGAACTGACGACAATGAGGAAAGATGCCATTTTGATCAACGTGAGCCGGGGTAGGATAGTTCAGGAACAAGTGCTTGTCAAGGCTCTGAGAGAAGGCAAGATAGGAGGCGCTGGCCTCGACGTATTCGAAGAAGAACCTTTGCCATTTAGCTCTGAGCTTTGGGACATGGAGAACGTCATTATTACGCCGCATGTAGCTGGCTCAACTCCTCACTACTGGGCCAGGGTCTGCGACATCTTCTGCGAAAACCTGAAGCGTTATACTTCAGGGCAACCACTGATCAATGTTATTGACAAGAAGGCAGGCTATTAGCGCCTAGTCCAACGGAACGCTCCGTGATTCAGAATTCCTCTCCGTATCAGTCGAAGAGATCTTTCATCTTCTCGATCTTCATCACTTTCGTTTTTCTCTCTTGCTTATATTGGACGTGGGTTCATCTCGTTCATGAGGCGTCGTTGTCAGATTCGTTTGTGTGGAAGGGAAAGTGGCCGAGTATATAGAAGTAGCCATTTCAAAGATCAAAGATTCTGTATTCATCGATGAATCCAAACTTGATTTCGACTATATGCCGCCTAGGCTACCGCATAGAGATGCTCAACTTAAACGTCTAGCGCAAGCGTTCCATCTTTTACTAGACAACCCCGGTAGAGCCAGCCCCAAGGCGTTAATCTTTGGGGGGGTCGGTGTAGGTAAGACCGTTCTGGCGAAATATTTTGGCGAGAACCTCGTCAAGGTTGCAAAGAGTCGAGAAGTCAATCTGATTTATGTTTACTTGAACTGCCGAACGGTTGAGAGCAGATGGTCTCTGGTATTGAATTTGGCTGTGAAGATAAACCCGCATGAACTCGCTGCGAGGGGATACGGCCCAAGCCAGATGCTTCGAGGAATCTACGACTACCTGAACGATAACGACCTACACCTGCTTCTAGCATTGGATGAGGTTGACTTCTTCATAAAGAGAACTGGCGAGAACGTGATATACGACTTCACAAGGCTAAGTGAAGAGCTCGCCAACTTCCCAAAGAGAATAGCGGTAATCTTCATTGCCAGAAACCATGGAATATATGAGCTCCCTCAACTTGATCCCAGCACGGTGAGCACCCTTTTCGGCGCGAACACGATTGAGCTCCCACCTTATCAGACCTCAGAGCTGAAGAACATTCTAATTCAGAGGACGATCGAAGCTTTCAAGCCACACACAGTATCCGAAGAGGTCATCGACTTCATAGCCGATATCGCTGGGGAGCAAGGGGATGCAAGATACGCGATTGAGATTCTGGCTTTCGCAGGGAGGTACGCCGACCTTGAAGACACCAAGAGAGTTACTCCAGAACACGTTAGGAAGGCACGGTCGAAGATACATCCACGAATCAGACGAGACGATCTGATCCCTCTCTCCATTCAAGAGAAGGTGATACTTCTCGCTGTGGCACGAGGGTTGAAGCCTGACGAAGCATACATAGATCTCAAAGATGTCAGTAAGGCCTATCAGATATGCTGCGAAGAATATGGCCTCACAAAGATTGGACTTGCCCAGTTGCAGGGTGTCTTAACAGAACTCTCCAAAACTGGACTTATCGACATAAAAAATCTTGAGGGCAGACTCCTAGTAAGCCTTCCAGAGATCCCGATCGAGATCCTTAGAAGAGAGTTGGAGAACATAATCAGAGATGAGAGAAACAGTAAACCTCAGAATAAGAAATGACAACTACGCCTCTGAAATGGAGAGCCTCCTAGGATCCAAGGCGAGGCTTAGGATCCTAAGACTCTTCGCCAAATATCCAAACCATGCCTTCACTAAATACAGAATATGTCAAATAACAGGCTTGAAGCGCCAAGCTGCATCAAAACATATGAGAGAACTACTTGAGTGGAATCTGATTATGTCCAAAGGAGGAGAGATAGTGAGATACTACTTCAACATCAACAATGATCGAGCAGATGTGCTTCGCGAATTCTTCTCGAAGATGTTGCTCACATAACAAGACTGATACTCTTACTGTTCAAGAATCTGTGAGCCCTCAAGATCGCTTTGATCTTCATCGGAAGATAAAGACCCTAAAAATGATTGAAATTATCACCACAGCGAACAGAAGAAGTACAATGGGAAGAAGAGTAGTTTGGAGAGCTGCGATGCTGATCGCCACGTAATCCTTCCAGTCAAGCTTGAGTTTTCCCTTCTGTTTCTCTCGATCCGAAGCACCTGCTTCTCTCTTAGTGTCCATTGTGGCGCCTTCTCACGGAAGACTGATGATCTGCTTATCGTATGCTATAGGTAGCATGCGACCTTACGGCCAGAGCCCACGTCAATCAGTTTTGGATGAGTGTTCTGGCACTTGTCCTTTGCATATTCACATCTTGGGTGGAATTTGCACCCTTTTGGAGGGTTGGTTGGGTTCGGTACCTCCCCGCTCAACACCGTTCTCTCTCTTGCTATGTCTGGATCCGGAATGGGTATGGCGGCGAAGAGAGCCTTGGTATATGGGTGCAACTGTTCCTTGAAGAGATCGCTTTTCGACCCGATCTCTACGATATCTCCTAGATACATCACCCCTATTGTGTCACTCATGTGTCGTATTACACTGAGGTTGTGAGAAATGAACAGATAGGCAAGCCCCATCTCCGCTTGAAGGTCTTTCAACATATTGAGCACTTGGGCCTGAACAGAGACATCAAGCGACGATGTCGGTTCATCAAGTACAATGAGCTCTGGCCTTAACGTCAAAGCCCTTGCGACGCAGATTCTCTGTCTCTGGCCACCACTGAATTCGTGCGCAAACCTGTTCATGTGGTCTTCGCTCAGGCCGACCCTCATCAAAGATTTCAGAACAGTCTGATAGAGTTCCTCACCTTTCGCCAGTCCATTGATCAGGAGAGGCTCTCCGACAATGTCCTTGATCATCCATCTAGGGTTGAGGGATGCATATGGATCTTGAAATACTATCTGCATTTTTCTTCGAAGGTGGCGAAGTTGTTCACCTTTCCACTCTGATATGTCCTCTTTCCTGAAGAATATTCGTCCGTCAGTTGGGTTGATTAGTCTGAGAATGCATCTTCCAACTGTTGTCTTTCCACATCCAGACTCACCTACCAAACCAACAGTTTCTCCTTGTGGAATGTCAAAGCTCACTCCATCAACAGCATAGACGTATCCTACGGTCTTCTTCAGCACGCCCCCACTAATTGGAAAATATTTCTTGAGACCTTCGACTCTAACCAGCACATCCGGCAATTTCCGTCATCTCTTCTATCTGTGACCCGGCCCCGTGTACAGATGGCATGCGACTTTGTGATTCTCTTCAACTGTAATCATCTGAGGTCTTTCCTGCTTGCATGTATCCCAAGCACTGCGGCATCTCGGATGAAATCTACATCCCTCAGGTGGGTAAATGAGATTCGGAACGGTTCCCTCTATGGTCTCCAGTCTGTCTTGCTCCTTCGTCAAAGAAGGTATTGTTCTAAGCAGTCCCTTCGTGTATGGGTGAAGCGGATTCCTGAAAAGCCTCTTCGTATCGGCATATTCGACGACAACTCCCGCATACATCGCTGCAACAGTATCGCACATTTCGGCAACTATCCCCATGTCATGCGTTATTATCATGATCGATGTTTGGAGGCTGCGCTTCAAATCGTTGAGTAAGGCCAGAATCTGGGCTTGAATCGTCACGTCAAGTGAAGTAGTAGCCTCGTCCGCTATCAAAAGCGAGGGCCCACAGGCCAAAGCCATCGCAATTATCGCTCTCTGACGCATCCCTCCACTCAGCTCATGAGGATACTGGTTTACAACCTTCTCAGGGTACGGCATTCTAACAAGCCTTAGAAGATCTGTCGCTTTGCGAAGCGCGATTTTCTTTGTTTCCCGACCTGGCAGCCTTGGAGGGTTACTCATTTGTGCTTCGAGTTCTGTAATCTCGGACTCAATCTGCCTCCGTTGATCAGATGGCGTGTTCTTGAGTTGCTCCTTCAATTCATCTATTCTTATTCGAACTGCTTCCTTTCTAAGATCTTGATGAAGTAGAATGACTTCAGCAACCTGGTCGCCGATCGTCATGACCGGATTTATGTATGTCATAGGATCTTGAAAGATCATTGCGATTTTGTTTCCCCGGATGCTCCTGATTTCTTCATCAGACATCTTGAGCAGGTCTTGTCCTTTGAACAAAACTTCTCCACCAACGATCTTTCCTGGCGGGTCCGGGACAAGTCTCAGAACAGAGAGAGAAGTAACAGATTTCCCGCATCCGGTCTCTCCGACGAGACCTAGAGTCTCTCCCTGCCCTATTGTCAAGTCGACTCCATCAAGCGCCTTGACTATACCCGCATACGTGTAGAAGTAGGTTTTCAAGTCTCGAATTTCAAGCACCGTCTCTGCCATGTCACTTCAGCGCGTCCTTACACCGTTTTTCTTCTCATCTGTGAACTTGATACGACTTCAGAACTAGATGCAGGGGGGTATTTATGCATTGGACGAAAGAGAAGGAAGACCCACATGTCCAGTCAGCTGCCTGTTGTGTTTCTTGATCTAACCTAGTCTTGAGGTCCGCTCAGAGCCTCCGCAATAGAAAGAACGCAGTAAGTCAGAACTGCCAGCGTCAACAAAATGCTAATGAACACAACAAGAAATGCCTGGCCTTGCGTCTGCTCGACGATGCCGAGTTCTCTCAGCCACCAAGGCACCGACTGAAATACGTGACCTCGGAGAAACTCAAGGACGCCTACCAGGGCGACCAAAGTAACCGCTATGAGAAATATCGGGGTTAGGATTTTCCTCCAAGCTGACCTCTTCGATCTTTTTTGCACAACATCCGTCGCAAAGCGTGACGATGAATTCATCTTCGGCTGTGGCGTTGGCAGTACGATTTGCGAGAGTCTTGCTCCTATATCCATCAGCGCGAAAGCAAAATCCTTGATGCTCCAAAGAATGACATCGGCAGTAACCGTGACTGTGTCTGCAAGATACCTTCTGGCAAGAAGGAATACTCCCACTCCTGTCAGCATCCCCGCTGATGCGAGAAACGGAATCTTGTAGCAATTGGCTATCGACACCGTTATGGCTGCGACTCTAATGCCTAGTAGGAGTCCGAAAGCTGTTGCAGCAACATTGCGTGTCCCCCCTTTGAACATGAGACATACCGAGACAAGTATGGACCCGCCCAGTAGTGAACTGACTATCGTGATGAACGACCACAAGGGCAATAGTTCCATTCGATGAAATTGAAGAATGGCAGGATTCAACTCTCCAACTGTGCCGAAGTACTCAAGAGAGATCCAGGTAAGAAGAGCATCCATGACTCCCGTTATAGTCATCAGGTAAACAAGAAGCCTACTTCCTCGACTTCTCTTCCAGGCTCTGAGCAGTAGCGTCGTACACGGTGCTTCGTGATCACGGGTCATTGCAGGATTTCGCCCGAACGCGGTTGCTCTCAGCATAACGCTGGTCCTTCTCTATGATAAAGGTTATCTATGTGAACGCTACTGCAAAAGATCCGAGCAAGAAGATCAACAGAACGTTGAGGTATCTCAACAAAACATGCGCCTGAGAGACTACGTCATAAGGCGGCTAATCCTGCTGTTGCCTGTACTTTTCGGAGTGACCTTGATAGCCTTCACTTTGTCTCACGTCATTGGAGATCCAGTGGCGGCCTATGTGAGTGAGCGTACTCCTGAATGGCAGATTAAGCAGGTGATTGCGCAAAAGGGTCTAGACAAGCCGATCTTCGTGCAGTACGGGATCTATGTCAGCGACCTGCTGAGAGGAGACTGGGGTTTGACGCGTTCCGTGAATGACAGACCAGTGACCGATGTGATCAGGGAATTCTTCCCACCGACGTTCGAGTTGACAGCCGCCTCTCTTGCAATGATAGTCGTCATCGCTATTCCGTTAGGGATTATCTCCGCGACCCACAAGGACAAACCCCTCGACCACGCAACCAGACTCTTCGCCCTGAGCGGGGTTTCCATGCCAGTCTTCTGGCTGGGACTTTTGATGCTATTCGTTTTCTACTACCGATTTGAAATAATGGGGTTGCCAAGTCTTCCCAGCGGTGGACGGGTAAGCACGTTTCTTTATCCTCCCTTGGCATCGATCACGGGATTCTATCTACTAGATAGCATTCTGCAAGCAAGAGTTGACGCGTTCTTCGATGTCCTCGCTCATCTCATAATGCCCGCGTTTGTCCTCGGATATAACGGTCTCACAATGGTCACAAGGATGATGCGTTCAAGCATGCTGGAAGTGATGCGGCAGGACTACATTATGCTGGCCAGATCGAAAGGATTGCCGGAAAGGATTGTCATCTACAGGCACGCGATGAAGAACGCCATGATTCCGACCGTCACGGTTGTTGGATTGGCTTTTGGTAGCCTTCTGACGGGCGCACCGATTACCGAGACTGTCTTCTCATGGCCAGGATTGGGCAGATGGGCGGCTGGAGCCATACTAAGAACTGACTTCAGTGCAATATCAGGATTCGCGATTGTATCAGCCCTGGTTTACGTAATGGTGAATATGATCGTGGATATTCTCTACGCGTTCATCGACCCGCGGATCAGGTTGGGATGAGGCGTGCCTGCGACCGATCAACAGTCCAGTGTAAGAAGCCGTAGGGAAGCGCAAATCGATGAATTGAAGTTCAGCCTTCATCTACTTCGACAAAGCCCGCTCGTGATTCTTGGCGTCGTACTTATTACTATAACAGTTATGGCCGGGGTTTTCGCACCTCTTATTGCCCCCTACGGTCCGGAAGAGAGACAATGGAATAGAAACCTAGAAGCTCCAAGTCTGGAGCATCTTCTGGGTACGGACGAAATCGGAGGAGACATATTTAGCAGAATCGTTTGGGCCATAAGACTTGATCTTGGACTAGCCTTGCTAATTGTCTCAGGTCAACTAGTGATTTCAATAGTAGTGGGATCTATCTCAGGGTATTTCGGAGGAAAAGTTGACGAAACCTTGATGAGAGTCACAGACGTCTTCCTTGCTTTTCCAGGCCTTATTTTGGCCATGGCGGTCGCCGCCGCTTTGGGAAGAAATCTGTACAATCTGGCTCTGTCTTTGGTTGTGACTGGCTGGGCGGGCGACACAAGACTTGTTCGAGGTGTCATCTTGTCGGAAAGAGAGAAGCTGTACGTGGAAGCGGCCCGTGCGGTCGGGGCCTCCAGAGGAAGAATAGTGTTTCGACACGTGTTGCCGAACGCGATCTACCCCCTTCTGGTCAGTGCGACTCTTGGCTTGGGAGGCACCATCTTGGGATTCGCAGGCCTCAGCTTCATAGGTTTTGGAGCTGGATCAGGAATGGCGGAATTGGGATACATGATTGCGCTGGGGAGAGACTACCTGTATCGTTCCCCATGGGTTGCCGCGTTCCCAGGACTGGCTATCTTCTTCATCGTACTAGGATTCAACCTTGTTGGAGACGGGTTGAGAGACATACTTGATCCTAGGCTGAGAAGATAGCTGTTCGGATCGAAGAGATTTTTCACGTCAAGAGTTGCCCATAAGCTTATTTACCAACTTGCCTGTACAGCTATGAAAGGGAAATAAAATTGACTACACAACAGAAACCCACATTGAACAGGAAAGTCATCATAGGAATAATCGCGATCGTTGTGATTCTCGGCGCTACAAGCGGCTACTACTTCTGGTACCTCCCTGCCATGCAGGCGGAAGAAGCCAGAAAGAAAACCGAAGAAGCTAGGAGGCTTGCCGAAGAAGAGTACAAGAAAAAGCTTGCACTTATCCCCCACGCTGACACATTTGTTCACCAAGTGATTGGAGACCCTCAATTCCTAGATCCGGCAGTAGCCTACGAGACTGCAGGAGGATACATAATCTTGAATGTATACGAAAACTTGATCTTTTTCAAAGGAGCTAGCGCAGCCAAGCTTGAACCGCTGCTGGCACAGGAAATGCCCACGCTGAGCGATGGTGGAAAGACCTACACATTCAAGTTGCGGACAAACGTCAAGTTTCACGATGGAACGCCCTTCAATGCCAAGGCTGTGAAATACTCGCTTGATAGGATGATCATCATCAATGAACCAGACGGCCCCTCTTGGATGTACGACAAGATTCTCGGGGCAGAGAAGTACATGGCCTCCAAGATGACGGAGGCCGATATGAAGGAGTACTTGGCGGCTGGCGGAGTCGAAGTCGTTGACGACTACACAGTGCGTGTGAAACTCAGTAGACCGTACGCGCCGATGTTGTACATATTCGCTTTTTCAGGTGCATGCATCGTTAGCCCAACGGCCGTCGAACAGCATGGCGGAGTAGTGCCAGGAAAGCACAACGAATGGATGGACAAGAACATGGTTGGCACTGGCCCGTATAAGTTCGTGGAATGGGTCCCAAGACAAAGGGTAGTAATCGAGGCTTTCGACGGATATTGGAGGGGACCGGCAAAGATCAAGCGAGCCATCATACAGACCGTACCGGAACTTGGAGCGAGGGAACTCGCACTTTTCACTGGGGAAGCTGAAGCGGCGACCATTGCGGCGGCCAACGTTTTTGACATTCTTCAGAAGGATCCTTGGGTGAAGGAGGGCAAAATAGCTCTGAGAACTGACCTGCAGATGAAGCCTCCCGGAACAAGCATAGCAGTATTTGCTGCATATCCGCAGTTCGCTATAACCTACATCGGAATGAACGTCAGGTTCAAGCCTCTAGACAACATAGACTTCAGGTACGGCATGTCTTATGCATTCGACTACAAGACATTCATCACCGATATACAAAATGGTTTCGGTGAGCTCCCCAAAGGATGCATCCCTAGAGGCATGTTCGGCTACGACGCAAACGTATTCACGTTCAGTCTGGACACCGCAAAGGCCAAGGAATACTTCCTAAAGGCCAAGGCGGCAGGTGCATACCAGGACGGACTAAAACTAGAGTACTACTACAACGCCGGAAACGAGATCCGAAGGAGAGCAGGTCTCCTACTCAAAGACAGCATTGACAAGCTGAACGTTGGGTTCACAATCGACGTCCTAGAGCTCGACTGGCCCACTTTCCTGGCAAAGACGAGGCAGGGCACAGCACCATTATTCTGCGTCGGCTGGGTAGTTGACTACGCTGATCCTCATGACTTTGCGCTGCCATTTGGCCACTCCACTCAGGGAACACTTGCCAAGAGAGTAGGCCTGGATATACCAGGCTTGGACGACAAGATCATGAAGG
>CAZZFQ010000028.1:0-16554 GCA_964653695.1 uncultured Candidatus Bathyarchaeia archaeon
TGTCATAGCCCGGAGCATGAGACATAACATGCTCCATGAAAAGCTCATGAATCGCGTCGCGAGCAGGCTCCGTGTTCTCAAGCTCAAGCACCGGCCTGATGTTATCTACCACTCTGAGAGCAAACTTGTCTTCCAGAGTCTTCGAGACAGCCGTTCTAGCGTCCCTGTTTCCGGCGTAGACGATCGGTAGCTCATAGCCTATGCCTAGCCGTGCCCTCGGCTCGGCCGCAGCTATCAGCTCGGTGATCTCTGCGACATGAGTAATCGTGCCGCCGTCAGTTCCTCCGGCAAGTAGGATCATGTCCGGCCTGAGAGTTCTTATTCGCTCAATTTTCTGGTGGGGCATCCTACCGTCATCAACTGCGATCACGTCCATGACTATGGCTCCTGCGCCGAGTGCGGCTCGTTCGGCGCTTTCCGCAGTCATGGTCTTCACGACGCCTGCAACCATCATCTGAAGGCCACCACCTGCGCTACTAGTCGTGGCATAGAGATCGACGCCGTCTCCGTTCACCTTGCGCGGCCACACGATACCTTCTTCTTCAAGCAAACGCAGTCCTGTCAGCTCTTCCACTTCTCGAACCGCGTTCCTGACACCTCTCGTCACATCTTCGAACGGGGCCTCAACGGTCGTTGGGGCTTCTCCACTTGAAACAAATCTGTACTCGTCGCTCTTTTTCCTGAAAAGACGTGCCTTAGTCGTAGTGCTGCCTACGTCCGTCACCAGCATTATCTCGAATTCTTCCGGCTTCTTTGTTTGGCGCTGGCTCGTAGTTCCTTCGCCTCTCTGCAAACTTGGCTAGACGCATTACTTTTCTCGCGCTTTTTAAGCTTAGGAGACAGGTATTCTTCTAAGTTCGATGGCTCAAGCGGAAAGAAACCGGGTCATATCCCACAAGGTCATTGTCGTCTTCGCAACTGATAAATCTACGTAGCAAGCTTTCACAGCCAAGGTAGTGATCTGTATTGTCTATGAGAATTGCAGAGAGGGCAGTGGCGCTCTGCGAGAAGCTCGGAGCAGACTATGCCGAGGCTAGAGTTGAACGAACATATTCGACGGACATCAGGCTCATGAAAGATACTTTTGACCAAGTAGCCTTCGGAGCTGACCAGGGGTTAGGAGTTAGGGCTCTTTACAAGGGAGCATGGGGATTCGGCTCCTCCACTTCACTGGAGCCCAGAGATGTAACACAAGCCGTTCGTGGAGCCTTCAAGGCCGCAAAGGCCACCGCCCTGCACACTCAAGCGAAAAGCCGTCTGGCAGATGTCTCACCAGTCAAGGACACTGTGACGGCTACGGTAAAGGAGCCGATGCGGTCGGTACCGATGGACAGAAAGATGAAGCTAACCTTGGAGACTTCAAAGGAGGCTACGAAGGTTGACACGCGAATCGTGAGCGTAACCGTAACCTATAGCGATTCCAGTGGAGAGACCTACCTAGCGACGAGTGAGGGAACACGCCTAGTTGGAAGACCGAGTCGAGGAAGCTTAGTCGTTGTGGCAGTCGCAAGGGAGGGAACGAAAGTAGGAAATATCCGAGAGAGGAACGGAATGCAAGCTGGGTTCGAACTGTTCGAGAAGATTGATCCACTGGTATTGGCAAAAAGAGCCGCTGAGAGAGCAGTCAAACTTCTTAAGGCGGCGCCGGCTCCAAGCGGCAGGTTCACTGTCATTGCTGACCAGAAACTCGCGGGGGTGTTTGCGCATGAGGCCGTAGGCCATGCCTCCGAAGCGGACCACGTGATAACCGGGGAATCTGTACTCAAAGACAAGATCGGTCAAAGAGTTGGATCTGACCTGGTTACGATGTATGACGATTCTACGTATCCTCAAGGGTGGGGTTCCTCCATTTATGATTCAGAGGGGGTGCCTGCGAAGAAACGTCTCATCATAGACAAAGGATTCTTGAGGGGATACATTCTGAACAGAGAGACTGCTGCCGAGCTGAATATGGATCCCAACGGAGGGGCTAGAGCCCAGTCCTTCGCATATCGGCCAGTCGTCAGGATGAGCAACACTTACCTGACCATGGGTGCTCAGAGCTTTGACGAGCTTCTTGAAGGTGTAGACCAAGGAGTCTACTTGAAGGGGTCCCGTGGAGGACAGGTGGATACAGCTAAGGGAAGCTTTCAGTTCAGCGCAGAGGAAGGATACATGATTGAGAAAGGCCAATTATCCAAACCGCTGAGTGATGTCTCACTCTCAGGAATGACCTTGGAGACACTCATGAATATCGACGGTGTGGCTAGCGATTTCCAGTTGACTATAGGCCTGTGTGGCAAGGCAGGGCAGGTCGCCACAACGGGAACTGGGAGTCCTCACGTAAGAATCAGGAACGCCGTTGTAGGAGGGAAATAGTGTGAGCGAAACTATGGACCTTGCGCTTAGGAGATGCCTCAAACTAGGTGCTACTCAAGCAGAAGTGTTCGCGATCGACGAGGTTGGCACAGACATTGTGATCGAGAAGAAGCAGGTAAAGATAGGTCAGGTGAAGCGTGATCGCGGAATGGGCATCAGGGTCTTGGTCAAGAAAGAGGGTGGAGCCTCAACAGGATTCGGCTATGTGACAGACTTCTCCAGGGGTACTGTGATGGAGGCGGTGGAGAAAGCGGTCACAACGGCTAAGCTCAAGCGCCCAGATAAGGATCTCAGGTCCTTTCAGAAGAAGGCTAGAACTCGGAAGGTAGCAAACATATTTGACAAGCGGATACCTAGAACCGATCCGTCTGACCTGATCCAAATTGGAAGGTCGATGCTAGAGGAAGCCTGCAGGGATTCAAGGGTATCCACGGTCAGCGGGAGTGTACACGCGGGCTTCGGAAAAACCTCCATCGCCAACTCGCTTGGAGTCTCGGGTAGCTACAGATCGACTGGATTCGGAGGCCACATGTATGTAGTGGCTGAGTCCGGGGGATCCATAGGTGTGGGCTCAGAAGCACATTCTTCAAGTCACTACGAAAGCGAGAAACTAGTCGCAGCGGCAGGCTACGCTGCGGAGACAGCAATAAAGCAACTGAATCCTAGGCCTCTCGAACCAGGAATCTACGATGTTGTCGTTGATCAGGATGGATTGGCAGACCTCTTCATGAACACTCTTGTCCAGCAGATCAGAGCAGACTTGGTTCAGAGAAACCAATCGCCGCTTACTGGAAAGATTGGATCTGAAGTGGCTTCAGAGAATGTCACGTTGATGGATGATCCATATGTTCCAAGAGCGCTTGGATCGAAACCTTTCGACTCTGAGGGATGCCCGACCAATCCTAGGCCCGTCGTGGAGAGAGGTGTACTTCGCACTTTCCTACATAACTCGTATACAGCCAACAAGGAGGGTGTTGAGAATACTGGTAACTCCATGAGATACATCATGTTCGGAACGAGATCAGAGTATGCCCTCGAGCCGATCATAGGTCCACACAATCTAGTTCTGAAAGCAGGCAAGGGAGGGAGAGAAGATCTAATCCGCGAGGTCAAGAACGGGATCTTCGTCAGAGGATTCATCGGGGCCCATACTTCAAACGTTCAGAGCGGCGACTTCTCTCTTGCGTTGGACTGCATCTTCAGAATAGAGAATGGGGAGCTGTCCTTCCCTGTCAAGCAGGCCATGATAGGGGGAAACATGCCTGGCATCTTGAGGCAGATTCGGCTTGCAGCCGCGAATTCGAAGCAGGTAACAATGGGTCCAGGTATGACACTGATTTCACCGACTATCCTGATAGAAAAGCTCACCGTAGCAGCCTAAACCCAGAAAAGGCCTCTCCATCTTTGTACCTATGTACTAGAGAAATCTGTCTCTTAACGCATTTCTCTCAGCTTCCATGATAAGCTCAAAGAGCCGGTCGCAGACATGTCTCTCTTGTTCTAGGACAGATTCAGCTTCCAGGGGATCTACTCGGCGGCCAGCCAAGACATACGCTGCAACTCTTCCATACTTCTTTACTAGGTCTCCTGTATCCTTCGCTAGCTCTAGTGTTTCTTGATCCCTTGCAGAGATGCTTCGACCTCTCTTCTTCGCTATAGCCAAAACTTCCTCCTCGGACAGTGGAAGCATCCCAATTGCCTTAGACTTGCATTTTGGACATCTTGGCCTGAGCGGTAGGTCCTTCAGCTGCTTCATCTCCACGTATTGCAGACATGATGTGCATATGAAAGTTCTCGCCTCATTTAATATTCTCACCCGAGTGGATTCGATGAGGATTCGCTTCATCTTCTCAGGAGGAATAAGATCCGTCCTTCGACTGATCCTTTCCATTCCGATACGTGTGATCGGAGTCGCCTCACCCTTGCTGTCAATTGGCTGAACCTGAACGGCGCCGTCACGAATATCTCTTAGAATCTTCATCATGTTCGGCACATCCGAATCCTTCTCAAGCGTCTCCCTCAAAGATTCTTCCAGTACAACAGTCCCCTCCAAGGTTTTCATCAACTGATCTAACCGCAGGTTGCTGAAGTCTACCCTTCGAGATATCGCGCCGAACCTTCTCGCCACATGCACCAGTCTTCTCTTAAAGAGCCCCGTCTTCATCAAAGCCTTATTGAGTTCTGTTGCAACATCTCGATCACCCAACTCTCTGAGCATTTCTGAAACCCGTTGGGATGTGATCGCTCCAGCGGTCTGAAGAACAATGCGATAGGCGTCTTGCTGAACACCTATGGTGTAACCTGTCTCTTCGGAGAGAATATGGCCCAAAAGCCTTGCCAAAGTACGATTAACTAGCGTCCCAAAGTAAGCATTGATAATTATGTAGTCTTCCCATTCCTCGATTGTGATCAACCGATCCGAAGGGACTGGAATTCCTCTGTCGACCTGATCAAAAACCTCCTGAAGCGCACGCTCCATTGTTTGGGGGCTAGTTGGATATGCTACTGCAAACTCTTCCGCAACCGGTCTCCTCTTTGCTTGCATCAAGTATTTGTCTGCTGCAACCCCTCTTATCTGACCAACCTCTTTAGCCACCTCGAACGGGACAGGTATTTCTTCGCCGACCCAGCTGGGTATCGCTCCTGACGGGTCCGAGATCGGTCTTACGTGAATCTTGTCGCCTCGGACTCTGAGGATCTTCCAAGGGCTACCTCTCACAATGAACTTCGTATCAGGCACTCCGTATTCGGCCACAAACGCCTCATCCAATACCCCCACCGGAGTATCCGTCGAATCATCCATGATGAGGTATTGTTTCTCATCTGGAATCATGGATAGTTTGTTGAAGTAGTACTCATACATGTCCTTGATTCTCTGCGGCCTGAGAACTACCTTGTCTTGGAAGGAGACCCATGCCAAGCGGGGGTATCTCGCGTGCATATAGGTCACGACGTTCTTCAGGTCGTCCTCCGTTAGGTTCCGGTAAGGGTAGGCCTTGGTGAACAAGTCCAAGATCTCGTTGAAGTACCATCTGCGTTGTTGGGTCAGAAGGCCTACGATCTGATGAGTCAAAGCGTCAAAAGGCTTCTCTGGTATCGAGACTGGTTCCAGAATCTCCTCGTAAGTTCTTCTTGCAATCACCAGGGCTTCCAAAGTGTCATCTGAGTCCATCGATATGATGACCCCATCCGCCATTCGGCCCATGCTATGACCGCTGCGGCCAACACGCTGGATAAGGCGGGTTACTTGTCTAGGACTCATGTACTGTATGACAAAGTCGATTCGCCCTACATCTATTCCGAGTTCAAGGGATGAGGTGCATACCAGCCCCTTCAGCCCACCTTCTTTGAGCCCTCTTTCAGCTGTAATCCTTGAAGGCTTTGACAGTGAGCCATGGTGGATCGAAACCGGGAAGTCAACATCCCAGACCTTGAATCTGCTAGCTAGAACTTCCGCGATAGCACGAGTATTGGTGAAGAGCAAGACCGACTGATGGTTCTGAATAAGGCTGCGCATCAGCCTAAGCCTGGCGGCAACCTCCGGATGCGTGTAAAGTCGAGATGCTAGAGCATAGTCTACTGGAACTGGCTCAGGAAATTCTACTGCAAGTCTCATCTTCCTTGCAACAGGAACTCTGACTACCTCAGCTTTCCTACCGCTGCCGACAAGGAACTGCGCAACCGAATCCGCGCTTCCAACAGTTGCGGACAGCCCCACAACTTGGAAATCTCTCATCGTAATCCATCTCAGTCTCTCAAGTGCCAGAGAGAGTTGGCTTCCGCGTTTGTCTTCTGCAAGTTCGTGGACCTCGTCTACTATGACCCACTGTACGCCGGCGAGATGGCGCTTCATTATTCTCCCGGGAAGGATTGCTTGCAGTGTCTCAGGTGTCGTGATCAACATGTCCGGAGGACTCTTGGCTTGTCGTCCTCTCTCCTTGACTTCAGTGTCTCCATGCCTTACTGCAACTTTCACATCGACCCTGCTGCACCACCATTCCAGCCTTTCGAGGAGATCACGGTTCAGCGCGCGGAGAGGGGTAATATACAGGATCTTTATTCCGCCACGAGCTTCCCGATTCAATATATGGAGGCTCAGTATCGGAAGCACTGCGGACTCAGTTTTTCCAGATGCTGTCGGAGCGATCAGAAGAACATTCTTGCCCTCTAAGATAGAAGGGATAGCCTTCCTTTGAGGTTCTGTCGGTTCGAGAAAGCCCTTCTCCTTAACGGCTTCCCTGACAGGTTTCGCAAGCATTGAGAAGACTTCTGTATCCTCCGGCAACATCGAAGTCAATGCCTCAATCAAGAAGGCCCCAAATAAAAACATGCAAGGGCCGACGAAGCCTATCTTTCCTTGGGCCTTCAATTGGGAGATATGCGGAACACTGGGGAGGCGTGGGCATAACGTTTCAAAATGACTAGAGTTTCGAGACTGCTTCCCTCATTCTTTGAATAGCCTCAACGATCTTCTCATAGGCCGTGGCGAAAGACATCCGCATGTAGCCTTCTCCACCCGGACCGAAGAAGTTTCCGCCAACTGAAACCACATGGGCGGAAGAGAACAAGAAATCCATTGCCTGTTCAGAGATGCTCTCCGCAATTTCTCCCTCTCTTGCCAGATGGTTTCTAACAGCTTGTCCCTTCTCTTTCATGAGCTCTCTTACGCTTGGAAAAGTGTAGAACGTACCTTGCGGCATTCTACACGAGATTCCCTCTATTCCGTTAAGTTCGGCGACCATCATTCTCCTTCTTCGGTCATATTCACTTACCATCTCTCTGATACAGTCTTGAGGTCCTGTGATCGCTGCATATGCAGCACGCTGTGAAACCGCAGGCGCGCATATGGCACAGTACTGATGAATCTTGAGGAGCTCATTCATCATTGTTCTCGAGCATGCGACGTAGCCGACTCTCCATCCAGTCATGGCGTAGGCCTTGGAGAAGCCGTTGATAAGGAATGTACGATCTCTCATGCCCTCGACAGACGCTATGCTTGTATGAACTGAGCCTTCATAGACAATCTTCTCGTATATTTCATCAGATATGACAAATAGGTCGTGGCTCATAGCGAGCTCTGCCATTTCATCTACTATGCTCCTTGGATAGATCGCTCCAGTGGGGTTACAGGGGCTCGGGATCATCATCGCCTTTGTGCGTTTGCTTATCTTCGCCCCTACTTCCTCAGGATCAGGGATCCATCCATTCTCTTCCGTGGTCGGCACGCAGACAGGGACGCCTTCGGCCAGTCTTACAGCAGGTTCATATGCCACGTAGGATGGATTTGGAAGCAGGACCTCGTCTCCTTGGTCAACCACTGTCTGCAAGACCAAACCTAGCGCCTCACTGCTGCCCATAGTCACAAGAACCTCATCCGGCGCATAGTCGAGTCTGTTTTCGTTCCGTAACTTGTCAGTTATTGCAGTTCTAAGATCGGAGTCGCCGAGGTTTCCTGTGTAATGGGTGCACCCTTTCTTCAGGGCGTCTACGCCAGCGTCGATTATATGCTGAGGAGTGGTGAAGTCTGGTTCTCCTGCTCCGAGGCTTATCACGTCTGGATACGTCCTTGCCATGTCGAAGAACTTCCTGATCCCTGAAGGACAGACTTTTGCCAGACGTCTCGCCGTCGGCTTCAACACCGCTCGCCTAGACTTGTCTCTACCCCGCGCGTCACGTACTTAAGCCATGTAGTGCGCCTAGGACCAAGTCGCCTTCTTGATCGATGGATGTCCACGTTGCGAGACCTGATAGATTACCAAAAGAATTAACTTAGATCTGTGCAGATACATCGCTTGGTGTCATGACCTCCTTGAGCAGGAGCCCCAATAGGGTCTGGAAGGAGAGGGTCGTGAAGACTGGTCTCGACCTGATCATCCTGAGATTGCTGATGGAGAAACCCAGGTGGGGCTATGAGATCAACATGGAGATTCGCGACAAGTTTGAAGTCTATCTTAGTGCAGGCACCTTGTATCCTCTGCTCCACCTACTCGAAGAAAGGGCTTACGTCGAAGGGGTGTGGGAGTCAGAGAAGGGGAGAGGCCGTAGAATCTACAGGATAACAGAGCAGGGAAAGGAGTTTCTGCTTGCGGGGCAAAGGGCTCTTGAAGATCTAGCACAGAAAGTTAGGACAGAAGGCAAACGCACGTAGGCGCGTTCACATCACAATATTAATTATGCCTGTTGTCCGAGTATGCCGAGAAACAAGTTCATCAGGGCGAACAGAAGTTTGACGAGCGCTCTCAGAAAGAGTCTCTCTCATGTCACGCGGAACGAGCTTGCGAGGACTGCGGCAGTACTTGCGTTGGTTGTTTTAGCGGAGTACGCTCTGTTCTTTGGTCTCCGGGTCACATTTCGAACTGAGTACCTCCCTTTCCATCCAGTCTCATCTGGGAGCATGGTTCCGACACTCAACGTTGGAGATCTGATCGTTGTCAGAGGTGTCGAACCGCAACTTGTGAGTGTCGGCGATATCATAGTCTTTCACAGTCCAAGAAACCACGATATGCTAATAGTTCACAGAGTAGTCGGAATCAATAATCAAGCGGGAAGACTCTACTTTGAGACCAAAGGAGACAATAATCCCGCAAAGGACAGCTGGTCCCCGTATCCAGGGGTCCCTGAAACCAACTTGGTTGGTGTCGTGATCGGCAAGGTGGCGTATCTCGGCTACATAATTCTAGCCTTGAAGGAACCGTTGGGCATGGCCGCGATAATCCTACTGACTGCAGTCGTAATCATCTATGAGTTCATAGTTCCTGCAGTAAAGAAAAGTCGAAAGAAGAGTGGCCAGGAACTGCCTACGAGTGCAAAGTTGGCTTCTGGGCCTTGAGAGGCGCCGAACACAACTTTTAAAGTATATATAAGCTACCTATAGCCTCGTAGGGCTCCGCACATATTCAGCCCAAGAGTTGTACAAGTTTGGCGAAGAGAAAGGCTTTCATCAACATTGAGAACGTTGTCGCTTCAGCGACTCTCAGGCAGGACATAGATCTCGGCTCCATCGTCCGAATATTCCCCGGAGTCGAGTATCGCCCGGAGCAGTTTCCGGGGCTCGTGTACAGGTTGAAGAAACCTAAGACGGCAACATTGATCTTCAGTTCGGGAAAGATGGTTTGCACCGGGGCGAAGTCTGAGCGGCAGGCCAAGAAGGCGGTGATGAAGGTTGTTGATGAACTCAAGAAGAACGGAATCGTCATTGTGGGGAAGCCCGATATTCAGATACAGAACATCGTCGCCTCCGCAGGACTGGGGGGATCCATTGACCTCGAAAAGTCAACATACTCATTGAAGAGAACGATGTATGAGCCTGAGCAGTTCCCTGGCCTGATCTACCGCATGGATGATCCAAAAGTGGTTATCCTACTGTTCGCGAGCGGGAAGCTCGTCTGCACGGGAGCGAAGAAAGAAGAAGAGGTGCACCGAGCCGTCAGCGTGCTTCAAGAGACCCTTGAGCAGAAGGAGCTCATTCACTACGATTAGCTAGGTCCTCAGCGAAACGCATGTCCCGAGAGCCTTGGATCTGCTTTCGCCGAAGCAACGATTGTGCAATGAAACCTCATCCATTGACTTCTTTGAAGTCGGCTAGCAACCCTTTTCCTGCCATGAGTTCGCGGACGACTCCATGTCCTCGCTGCATCCCTTCCGGCAAGCTGAGCATCCTCCAGAGTCTACGCTTCAGTTCAGCAACCTTTCCTAGAACCTCACTTCTGAGACTCATCTCAACATGAGTGACCTTATGCCTGAAGTATCCGTACTCGACTCCATCGATGAATGCCACGGAAAGATCCTCTCCCGCAGTTATTGGTCGGAAATCTTCCACATATCGGGAAAGATGGTCCGGAGTAAGTGGTTCGGATAGAGCATATACTATGGGAGAGGCTCTTTGCTCGAATCTTCCCTTTCCGATCCTTTCGGCTGACTCGAGGGGATTCATGACATATGTCAGGCATTCCAGCTCTATCTGTTTGAGTCTATTATCACTAACCGGCTGGCACATGTGGAAGTCGGTTATCCATGTTGAATCTCCGTTGACGATGTGGTTGCCCACATGTGAGTTTGTCATGACACCACCATATCGCAAGAGGCTGCCATGTAGGATGCCATTGTCATGGAGCAGCCTCAGGTTTTTTCCGCATGACGATCCAAGCCACTTCAAGTAGTCTCTACAGTCTTCCTTATCCAGTTCGTTACTCAGCTCAGGCGAAATGAAGCCATATAGTATCTCATCAACCCTGATGTCTGTCGGCTGTAGGCTGTAAACTGACGCGGCATCCATCAATCGGCTGCAACCTGCAAACTCTTCCAGTCGCCGATTGGCATCAGCGTTTTTCAGGTATTCGAAGAGTTCAAGTCTATCCTTGAACTCTTTGACAGAGAGATTTCTGAAGATCCCTATTCCTACCGGCTTTGGTGATGGGGCGAAGCCGTGAATCTTTTGCATCCACCGCAATTCGTTTTCGGCTTCCTCGATCTGTGAAAAACCCCAGATCAAGGTTCCTGAACCAATGCGATCATTAGACAAGAAGTACGAGTACATTCGTCCGTTGTTCAAGATCGGTTGAGAGACACCGCTCGGTATTCCAACTGCCTTGGCCTTGAACCAATGCCCCCTGTGGGGCAGTATGATCGATCTGTTTCCGCTCGTATGGGCTTCTAGTTTCTCTGGTTGCGGATCCATGAAGACGCACTGTACGGGTGCTTTTCCATCAGGAAACGGATAGTTACTGGGATCGAGTAGCCTTGTCTCCGCATCCACGAGAATGAAGGGAACCTTCGGTCCTCTCAGTATCCTAACGAGCTCTTCTGCGGTATGCCGCATCATGACTTATTCACGCAGACATCTTTGCGAGGGGGTAGTGTTCCTCGCTCTTATCCAGCTCATAGTTCCCAATGGGGTAGGCATCTCTGTAAACCTGCTTTCCCTTCTGAACTCTATGCCGATTCACATAGCCCTTGCCAATGCTAAGATTGAGCATCAAGGGAATTGATGTCTTTAGCGTCATTCCATAGATATTCGAAGTAGTTCTTCGCAAACCTGGCAAGGCCTACGTGGTCTGACCAGATAGCCAGAGCAGTTCGCCCCTCCTCCTCTTCGAGCAACAGCATCACTTCTTGCACATCTGATACTATACCTCCGCCAAACATTTGGCCTCGCACTCTGACTTCCGCGAATGCGCAAGCCTCGTCCAGATTTTGCTTTTCAACACTTTCCGAGGTCATGATTTGGATTTTTACACCTCGGTTCTTAAGGTGGAAAAGCGTCGGAGACACGAGATCCAGCATCTCCCTGGTGAACGCCGGGACCGCTATCAAGATCTCTTTGGTGGATCTTTCCATGGTCTCCTTTGTCTTGGACATTACGTTGAACTCTCCGCGAACGATCCAAATGTCAGGTCTCTCCTGGGACTCTCTCTTCTGAAAGATGGGCGTCAGTTCGCCAAGAACCTGTGTTTCGCTGGTTTTGAGAAGTCTCTCGCGTCTAAGCCTAGTGGCCTCAAGCGCATCAGGCGGCGACCGCGGATAGTACTTCAAAGGACGGCCGGACTCACTCTCAATCCAACCTTTCCGCTCAAGGTTTCCTAGAACTTCATAGATCTTCGAGTAAGGGACCGGTGCCATCTCGCTGATTTCACTTGCAGTCATGCTTCCTCTTTGAAGGAGGGCCACGTAGGCCCTTGTCTCATATTCTGTCAAGCCAAGGTCTTGGAGGGCCCGCTTTGTCTTCTCGCTGATTGACAATCCTACTTTTCACCGTTTGAGAGGTTCGGAAATCCCTTTATACGGTCAGTTGATTGTCTAACCCGATATTTACAACTCTCGGTGGTGTCACGGCTGCCTCGGATTCTGAAGGAAACAAAGAGCCTATGCCCAGAATGCCTAACGGTCATCGATGCAAAGGTGCTGGAGGACAGAGGAGCCGTCAAGATAGTCAAGGCCTGCAGCAAGCACGGTTCCTTCGAGGACACATACTGGTCAGATTATGAGCAGTACGCAAGGTTCGAGAAGTATGAATGGGTGGGCGATGGCATCACAAACCCGCGGACGAAGACAGTGAAGACATGCCCATACGACTGCGGCATATGCCCAGAGCACAAGTCTCAGACAGTTCTGGCGATAATCGACGTCACGAACAGGTGTAATATGAGGTGTCCTGTGTGCTTTGCGAACGCCGCCGTGACGGGATATGTGTATGAGCCTACACGCGAACAGATAGAGGAAATGCTGAGAAACCTGCGACGAAACGAGCCGATGGCACCGACAGCTATCCAGTTCAGCGGCGGCGAGCCTACCATACGGAAGGATCTACCGGAACTGGCCCAGAAAGCAAAGGCTTTGGGCTTCGACCATGTAGAGGTCAACACAAATGGCATCAAGATATCCCAAAGCGCAGACTACATCAGGCAGCTTATGGAAGCCGGAGTTGACACCTTCTACCTGCAGTTCGATGGCTTGGACGATGAAGTCTACCGTAAGACCAGAGGCATACAGCTTCTTGATGTCAAGATGAAAGCCATAGAGAACGCGAGGAAGGCAGGGCTTGATAGCATGGTTCTTGTACCGACCCTAGTGAGAGGAGTGAACGACCATCAGATAGGCGACCTCATCCATTTCGCGGTAAAAAACCATGACGTGATCCGCGGACTAAACTTCCAACCGGTATCGATCTGCGGGAGAATTGACCGATCAAAGCTTAGTGAAATGAGGATAACCATAAGCGACTTCTTGAGGCTCGCTGAGCAACAGACAAATGGAGAGCTAAAGGCCTTGGACTTCTATCCTGTTCCGACAGTGGTCCCGGTTGCGAAGGCGGTTGGCTCAATCAAAGGAAGACGATATTCAGAGTTCACGGCACATCAGCACTGTGGCGCTGCAACATTCATTGTTGTAGAGAATGGCAAGATCACTCCGATCACGAGATTTGTCGACGTGGAAAAGTTCATGAATTCTATGCGTAGGGTCCACGAGTTGGCTTTGAAAGGAAAGAAGACTCAGGCAAGAATTCAGATGATGAGTTCCATGCGATACGTAGGCCTGGGCGCATTGAGGAGCATAATGACAGGAGTTCTTACGAGCGGAACGTATGATGCTCTAGGAAAGATGATGCGCAAGATGGTGATGATAAGCAGTATGCACTTCATGGATCCGTATAACTTCGATCTGCAGCGAGTTCAGAGGTGCTGCATACATTACGCTGTCCCAGATGGGAGGATAATTCCTTTCTGCACAATGAACAGCATCCACCGCCCAGAGATCGAGAAGAAATTCTCAATTCCGACTAGCGAGTTTATGGAGACGAACAGTGACCTATGATAGAATGAGGCCCGCGTAGATCTTTGTGAACTCCAACAGCTTTCTTGTCGATACTCTTTCGTTGATGCCGTGAACGTTCCCGTAGTCTATGTCGGCAGGCCCCAGCCCGATTAGTGTTGGCATCTTTGCGTCAAGGATGAGGAAGGACGCGTCAGTTGCTCCGTATCCTCCCATAATTCTAGGCGTATACTTGGTCACCTTTCTTATCATGTCTCTTGCCTTTCTAACGACTGGCTGATGCTCATCTAGTTCGACCGCCTTGTGGCTTCCAAGTTTCAGCTCGTAGGACACTTGGAGCTCCTTGTCGCCTCTTTTCACTCGGTTGATAACCTGATCAATGTCGTGTTTTATTGTTTCCCGGGTCATTCCTGGCAAGTATCTTATGTCGGATGTGGATGTACACTTTCCAGGGATGACGTTTGACTTTTCTCCGCCCTGAACCAGGGTTCCACCTGCGATAGTTGGAGGTGTCAGGTACTTGCTGCGCTTGAATCTAAACTTTGTATGATCTAGTGCAATCAGCAGCTTCGACATCTTCAGGTTAGCGTTGATTCCCTCTTTTGGATTGGCGGCATGAGCTGTCTTCCCCTGAACGGTTAAGCTGAGAGAGGCGCTGCCCTTCATGGAGTTACGGACGAAAATCTTGTCCTTTCTCGTCGATGCTTCCAAGACGAAGCCGTAGTCAGCCCTGCTGGCATAACCTTTCTCAACCAGATACGAAGTGCCCAGTTTCCCTCCCACCTCTTCGTCACAGACGGCGTGAACAATAACATTGACTGCCGGCTCCAAGCCGAGCCTTCTTATTGCCTCAAGAGCCGCTATTACACATCCAACAGCTCCTTTGTCGTCAGCGACGCCTCTGCCATACATCCATCCTTCTGAGACCTCGGCGCGGTATGGATCGAAGCTCCAAAGCGATCGGTCGCCGATCGGAACCGTGTCAAGGTGCCCGTTAAAGAGGACAGATTGCGATCGGCCTAGATCCCATTCTCCTACGACATTGACCTTGCGTTCAGCGGCCTTCACCAACTCAACCTTGAGCCCGACTGAAGACAGGAGGGATGCAGTGACCTCTGCAGGCTCTGTGGTATCTCCCGGTGGATTGACGCTTGGCCTCTCAACGATCATTCTGATGATCTCGTGGAGTCTCGATTGATGTTCTTCTATGTCTGAGAATATTCTGTCAAGTTCTACCATGGCTAGCTCTCCTTAATCATGTGAGCAAGATCTCTGACAGTTTGCATTGGATAGAAGGCTCTGCTGGCATGTCTTTAACAGATCCCTTCCCTTTGACGTTCGCGCTCACTGCAATTCAGCATAGAGCCACTTACCAAAAATGACACCTTAGGATCACTCAACAGGAGGGTAGTCGTCTTCAGGGATTAGTCTTTCAAACAAGAAGATCACAGCTAACATTGCAACCATCCCACCAATTGCAAGCAAAGAGAGACGTACTATAAAGCTGTTCCATTGAGGAGGTTGAGGCGATCGGACAGAGGTTTCCGTGGCTCCATACCCCAAATTCAACGCAAGATCTTCTATGAAAGCAAGGTTAGGGAGGATGATTACTACTGGAAAACCAACAAACACGAGAAGAAGAATAAGAGCCTTCATCCACCCTCGCAAGAGCCGGCCATCCAATATATCTGGAGAAATTACCGACAACACGGTTAATAATCTAGCGCGCGTACACCGCAAGGAAGGGGCTAGGATCTTCGAGCGAGATATATCCCTAGAAAGACCATTACGGCTCCGACGATCTGCGCTCCTCCTATGGTCTCTCCGAGCCACAGCCATGAGACTAATGTTGCAATTACGGGTATGAGGTTTTGATAGATGGCGGTTCTTCCGGGGCCCACTTTCTGAACTCCGATTTCCCAGATGACGTATCCTAGAACAACTGCGAGACCTAGGGAGTAAGCTAGGCCTATCCAACCTTCGAGGCCTATGGCTTGCCATTCCTGTGCTAGCAGAGATGGAATCGCTAAGAGATCAAGGATGATCGTGCCGAGTGTCATTGTAGTTGCCGTGAATCTGAGGGGAGAGTATTTTAGCAGATACGGCTTCGACAATACTGTGTAGGTTGCCCAACACACCGATCCGGCTAGTACCAAAGCACTTCCAATGATTTGTCCTTCATAGGGTGCCAGATCAGAGTGGGATCCTACCATCAACATGAACACTCCTGCGAGAGAAAGAAGTATTCCAAGGACTAGTCTTCCTGAAGGCTTCTCGACTCTCATAAGAAGATCTATGAGAACCACGAATAGGGGGCTTGTCGCCAACATTAACGCCGACAAACTCGCGGTTGTCTTGTCGATCCCAAGTATGAACAATAACTGGTAGAGCGTGTGTCCGATTACACCCAGGATCAAGATTCCTTTGAGGTCTTTTCTGTCCAACAGGAAGCCTCCTTCTGACAGTCTCAATGCAAAGAACAGAAAGACCGAGGCGAGGCTGAAACGGACTGCGTTGAAGGTTAGAGGAAGCATCTCGCGTAGGGTCTGCTTGACCACTGCGTAATTTGTTCCCCAAATCGCAGCCATTAGCAGCAGAAGCAGATCCGTCTGCGAGATTGCTCGTGAATTAGCTTTTCGCAATTTTTCTCTCACGATTACGAGTTGATGACTGTTGCTCGGCCTCTTGTTGGCCTGAATGAATTCTTCACAGGAGATTGTGCAATCTTATATAGCTACGTTCAAGGACATAGAGGCGTCTGGTGTTTCAAAATGAAAACCGACGTAGTGAATCTCAGTATTGACGAAATGCCGAAGGAATGGTATAACATAGTTCCAGACCTGCCTGAACCTCTCCCGCCAGCAAGAGATCCGGAGGAGGGCCCTTCTCGAATTGCCCAGCTGGAAAAGTTCTATACGAAGACGTCGT
>CAZZFQ010000029.1:0-2139 GCA_964653695.1 uncultured Candidatus Bathyarchaeia archaeon
GCCTGATGGTGCAAGCCCGTATCCCAGTGGAATTGTCAAGGAAAGTGGTATCGGGATTGTCTCATTGAGTGGGGGAGAGAAATGCGTTGGAATGGCAGGGGTAGCCAATGCCGAGACCGGGGGGCTTGAGAATCGGATCGACATGGTAGATATGATGCTCAAAAGAATAAGTAACCTAGGAATTCTATTGGGCGCCTTTCTCACGAGTGCTCCTCCTTTCTCACGAATTCCCTGTGCAGAGTAGCCCCGTACCGTCGTGTCTCGTGGCATAAAGCAGTTCAAAGCACATTATCATATAGAGCCGACAACAATTTCACGCGAAAATCAACATGTGCTGGTCATTTTTGATGCTGCATCGACAGTGATGGCCTTCGATGGTCGAGAGGTCTATCTCAGCCTTTTAAAAGCATGAAGACCAACACCCCCCAATCATTGACGTAGGGAATAGCCGCGCTACTCAATCGTCTACTGTGACTGATATGATCAATCCTTCATCACTAGGATTGAGACTATGCTGAAGTTCTGTGCCAGTGTGGCGAGGAACTCGTCAGACAAGATTCTTCGAGCAACCAAGACAATTCCCCGAAGCACATTCGATTGTATGTTGAGGCTTCTAATTTTCATGAGCGTTCTCTCATACGTTAGATCAACTGTTCGATAGATATTGGCTAGCGCAAGGACACCTCTGCGAGTCTTAGGGAAGTACCCTTCGTAGCTTCTTCCCTTGCGGGCGACCTTGACGTAGATGTTTGCTAACGGTCGAGGAATCCATGAAAGAAACGGAAGCAGAAAGTGAGGCTCTATTATCTGGTACTTATTCGCACACTGGACATACGCTGCCCCGTTTCGAGCCAAGACCCTGATAAGCTCTTGCATCAGTTTGGCCTGGTCAAAAACATGCTCCAATACATCATTGCACAGGACGAATCCGAAACTCTCATCTCTGAATGGTAAGCTTGTTGCGTCGCCCCAGACTAACTCCAAGGACCTCTTCGCTCGGGCTTGCCTCAAGTACCGTCTCTCTTTGTCAAGGCCCACTGAGAGGGTGGAACCTTGTCGGAAGAACTCTGATATGGGGGCCGGCCCACACCCCAGATCCAAGATAGTTTTCTCTTCCAGAGCCATCCGCCCCCTTAGGAGACTGAGAACTTCCCTAGCCCTCTCGCCTGACTTCCCTGTGTAGGATGTCGAATCGATGATCGCAGCCGTCAGATTAGATGACGTAGGTTTGCTCAACGTTAGCCCGCTCCAATGCCGTCTAGCAGGATTCTCCAGTGGCAGGCCTATTTCGTTCAGCCTTTAGGGGAAAGACCTGCGTCGGATCTATGTGATCTTTGCTATCGCGAGCGCCACGACATAGGCTGTAAAGAGCGAGGGGGCGATCGTCCCGACAGCTAGACCTATTTGGAGAATCGCAGAAGCTGACAGGGTTTGTCCGATTAGCGTCAATCCGATGCCTACAGCTGTTGTGATGACGAATATTATGAGCCATCTGGCTGACGGCGACCTGTGTGTCGCCTTCTTCCATGCTATGGCGAGAACAGCAAAGAGGGGCCCTAGGTAGAGCGGGCCAGTCAACGCGCCTGTCAGAGCCCAGGCAGTAACTTCCTGAAGCCATTTAGGAGTTCTAGCGGCAGCCGAGGCCTGCATAGTGATCTCACTGATCTTTATCAAGGGATACAGGAGTGTCGCTGTCACTTGTCCAGGGATGGGAGCATTCTCAAGTGGCCTTAGGATGACATACAGGAATTGCGGCCATTGTGACTGTCGGCCGGCTACGGAGACGATTCTGGTTACAGTGATGATGGAGCTTTCAAGAGGGTCATAGTCCGGGTCATAGGTCCATCTGGCCCTGAACAAGATCTTTTCGCCTTGAGGTACGTCCCAATCATACTCATAGTTGCCGCTTGAATCTGTTGTGACTGTCGCAACTGGAATCCACTCCACTGAATCTTGGCTCGAGAAAATGGTAACGTTCGTAAGAGGTCGGGGAGGAGTCGTTGCGCCCTTTATTTTGACTGTGTTCTCCAGAAGCAAGGTTGTGGGAACTACTTGCAAGGCTATCTTGCCTATGAAGGGTTCCTCAGTCTCGTATCTTGCTATGAGTTGCATTGGGCTTTTGACAGTGACTGGGAGAAT
>CAZZFQ010000029.1:2239-10224 GCA_964653695.1 uncultured Candidatus Bathyarchaeia archaeon
GGCTCTACTGAGAACTTGGCGAGTGTACCTGCATCGTACCATCCTTCTCCTTTTGGTGATCCGTAGGGTGAGCTCAGTGACAGGTAGAACTGCGTCCTGTATGTAAGGTACAGATCAGTGTTCTGCGTAATTCTTACCAATGTTGGGTTTGATCTTGTGAGCCACTTCCATTCGCTGAAGAACCGTCTTGAACCGCGGCCTGCCGCCAGTTCGTTCTGAGCCTCGACAGCGACATCCCCTATCGGAACCCGTAACTCAATCCTCCCAAGCTCGTTCGTCTTGAAAGGAAAGCCATTGATCTTCACCGTCACATTCCCGAGGTCGGAGAACACAGTTAAGGAATAGGGAAAGCGTCCAGGCATCCATAGAGCCGCTATGTTTTCGAATGAAAGTCGATAGAGATCGTTCAAGCGAATAGTGTGGGCTCTTAGAATATGTTCCCGGTCAGTCTCAGACAAAGAGAAGATGGAAAAGTAGTATCTTCCTTGGTGGTCATCCATCAAGAACCAAATCTGGCTCGCATCTCTGAGGATGGGATACAGGGATAGGGACTCTGCTCCGCTTATGTAAAACCCTCTTTGATCATCTATGAAAAGCGTAGCACCCAAAGCGGATATGCCACTAGAGCACTTTGCCTCGGGAACAATAGAAAGGTTCGGCATCGGTACAGATGTGGACAGACATGTCTTATTCTTGACAGAGTCCGCACCGTAGAATAAGTAGCCGTCATAAGTTGAGCTCTCGTAGTCATAGTGCCAGAGAGTGAACGTGCCAGTTCCGTTCCGAAGGAACATATAGGATATTCTGAAGTTGCTGGAAGTGACGTTTACGAGGAGCACTATCCAAGCACTACGTCCTTTGTCGTACAAAGCCATCCAAGGTACTATCTTGAAGTACGTTCTCTTGAGAAAGATGAGCCCGCCATCGTTCGTGGCTTTGATGTAGTCACCGCTCTTTGTCTCCGCGTCAACTGAAAACTCAACTATCGTGTTTCTGACTGAGGAAACTGCCTCCCTTTGATAAATCGAAGGCCCTGCACACGGCATTGCTCGTCCGCAGCACGATAAGGCTGCGATCGTTATTCCAGCAAGCGCCATGAGAATCAGGAATCCGCTCTTGAATCTCAATCTCAAAGTTCTCCGTTCAAACGGCAAGTTTGGTTGCTCGCCAATCGTATAATGTTTTGAAGCAAGTACAAATAAAACAGAGAAGAGGCACCTACCGCGGTTGTCATAGCCGGAGCAAATCGTAGCGGGCCAATTGCATCTTTCCATAGTCTGAACCTGCTGGCCCCATGGAGCACTCAAGGCTTAGACAGTGCGCCAAAATCCAGATAAGAGCAAGACAGGACGTTCTCTTGTTACACATGTCTTGCTAGGAAGATTGACGGAGCGAAGATGTTTATGGATCGGCCCTTGACTGCTTTTCTGGTTGCGTGCATTGTGACCATTCTGCTCACTGGGACAACTCAAATGGCACTTTTCACTTCAGTCATAGCTGGTGCCGACATCAACATCGTTACCCGGATTGAGAAGGGAACAGACTGGATTTTGGGACAAGCCGTAGAATATCGAGAGAATAGATACGGCTTCGTAACCGACACGGAGGGAGCGGACGCCGGGAAGATATACTCCCAGGAGAACGCAAGGGTTGCGTGGACTATATGCAACTACCACCTAGACTTCACGTCAGTGAAGCATGATAAATGGCTGAAGGCGGCAGTTGAATTTGTTTTGGAAAGCCAAGCTGGAACAAGGGACTTTCACCGCTACTACGACATAACGCAAAAGCAGTGGGTCATGTCCGGATCCTTCTACTACTGGAACGCCCATATAATGGCCCTCCTTGCGCAAACCGCTTTCATCATGCACAAACTTCCGCAGACGAGCATTGAGTACGAATTCTGGGATAGAGTTGTCCAAAGGATTCGTTCTTGCATCGATTCGTGGATCGATAACAGCATGAGGTCAGACGGAAGCTGGGTCTTTGCCTACCCAGAGCCGCGCCCAACACGAACCGAGGATGTTGGAATGATGCTGAATGCACTGTCCTGCATGTCAGGATACGAGCAGAAATGGGGCGACCGGAGCCAGGCAGAGAAGTTGTCTAGAGCAGCACAGAAGACTTGCGAGTGGATTCTTCGCGAGCAGGAAACCGACCGAAACTCTTGGGGATATGGAGGATTCTACGATGATGATTCCAAAGCCCTTCAGACAACTCTATCGAATGGACGAACAGTCTTCGGTGTTCTCGCCTATTGGACGTTCATTGGACTGACGGTCACTCAGCCAGACTATGAGGCGTTGCGCAGGAGGATGATCGCCTGGACGGAGGGATTTGCCGTCGGAATGATGGATCGCTTCGGAGGCCCTGGGGAGGGTCGCACGCAAGCTTCAGTCAGGAACTACCCTAAGAGAGCCTTGGCTGCTGCGGAATTCATTAGGGACTTGACGCTCATCTGGGTTGATCTCGGAGGATCATACTACTGGTCTCTGGCTGAACAATCATACCATTGGCTTGTTGGAAAGAATGAGATGAATCTTGATATGCAACAGGTGAACAATACAGCTGCAGTCAGAGGAGGATTCTATGCTGGAATGGAGAACAGCACTCATGTCAATGGGAGATCGACTACTGAGATCACTGCAGAGTGCGTGGAGGCGATGCTTCACGCTATGTCAATCGATATACCGGAGTTTCCTGCCCTCAGATACTCTACAATCTTCGCGGTCGAGGCAGTGGCGATGTCACTTATCTTTCAAGTCGGGAGAAGAAGACGTAGGGCACATGTAGTCTTCCCAGGTGGGCTCCTGAAAGTTAGCTATGCCCGAGATCGCGGGACAGACGACTATGGGAGATCCCATTAGAAGGCGAAAGCGCTCTTATCGTAGGATGGAGAAGTTCATCTAGGCTTTTTCAAGAATCGCTTAGTCGGCAATGGAGCGCTTTCTAGACTTTGACTTCAGAAACCACAGATTCAAACAGAGGAAAGCGCCCAAGACTATTGAGACGATTATTGGGAAGAGGAATGAGGGTGTGGCCGGCTCGTGGGGCCGAAGCAGAATGATTTTTCCAGGGGAACTATACACACCGCAGACCAGGGACGCATCTATACTGGCAAAGGCGTAGACTCCGTCCTCGCCTTCTCCAAGGCTCAACGTATCCAATCTCCTGAGATCTAGGTCCAGCCTTATGATCTTCCCCGGACGCGTGTCCAGTCCTGCATACACCGAGCCAAGGTGAACGACGAGGCTCCAGACATTGTCCTCCCCTTGGGAGAAAAGTATGCTAGAACCTAGTTCTTCGAATGTCGTCAGGTTCACTTTTGCGATTCCTCCTGGTTTTGAGTAGAATCCGGCAAACAGCATATCATCCGAAATGGCGATCGGTTGGGAATAGTCTTCTCCAGGTCGAAATCGAAGGGATTGCACCTCTCGGAAGGTTTCTAGGTCTATCTTCGCGACACCTCCAGGCCGCATTGCTATGCCGACGTAGAGATATCCATTCTTAGTCGCCATTGAGTACACGTTGTTCTCTCCCGAGGCCAGCTCAACAAGATCGACCTGCTTGAAGGTCCTGAGATCAATCTTGACGATCTTACCGGGCCACATCCTCAGGCTTGCGTAAAGGAAACCATTTGATGATGCCAAGGAGCTTACCCAGTTTTGGCCGCTTGGAAGAGTAAGTGTTTCGACTGTGGAAAAGTGATCTGCATCAACCTTCACGACCTTTCCAGGTGAAGTGTATAGGCCTGCGTACAGGTGATCTCCGACAACTAGCAGAGAGTATATTGAATTCTCACCTTCGGACAGCCTCAGGGGGGAGCTCATCTTCTTCATTGTTCTCGCGTCAACTCTGACGATCGTTCCCGGTGCCGTGTTCATGCCCACATAGAGCGTGTCGCCTTTCAAGGCTAAAGACGTCACCTTGTTTTCTCCTGGAGCAAATGAGAGAGAGTTCTCTATTGTCAGACCAATCGTCGCCTTTGAAGACAGAGAGAAAAAGAGCAGAAAGCATGATGCTACAGCTGACACGCGAGAGTCTTCAAGAAAAGTGAATCCCGCATCAGAAAGAGACGTTGTTCTTGACACAGGAATCTCCTAACTACGGTCAGTCCTTCCCAGTGGGCCTCGACTCAACAACTCGGTTCAACTTTGGCGCATCTGATTCCTCACTGTCAATTTGCTGTAAACTTCCCTGGGAAGGCAATCGCCAACGCATCTATCTCAGGATATGCGGACCCATATTCTATCTTTGCATAGTCATGAATGATTGGCAGATTATCTGCTCAAGGTGGCGCAAAACCACATTCAACCTAGCGACCGTATGTTCGCTTTCTCTTTTGATAGATTCTTATCGCGCGTAGCAGATCGATCTTGCGGAATTCAGGCCAGTACACATCAAGAAAGCAGAGTTCACTGTATGCGGACTGCCAGAGAAGGAAGCCGCTGAGCCTTTCCTCACCTGATGTCCTTATGATGAGATCTGGGTAAGGGTTCGGGAGATGCGCTGTGTATAGGTAGTTTCGAAAGCTTTCTTCATTGATATCGCTTGGAGAGATCTTTCCCATATCTAGGTCTTGAGCTATCTTTTTTGCGGCATCGACTATCTCAGCCCTGCCGCCGTAGGCTATGGCTATGTTCAAGAAGCGCTTGTCGTGGTTCCTTGTCTGATCCTCTATCTTCGCAATCAACTTCTGCAACGTTTCCGGAAGAAGTTCAGTCCTCCCAATCACCTTCACCCTAACCTCGTTTTCTCTGAGCCTGTCGTCACCGTCAAGTCTTTGCGCCTCTTGTTGCATGACTTCAAAGATGCGTTCAACCTCCTTTCGAGATCTTTGGAAGTTCTCGGTCGAGAAGGCGTAGGCTGTTACTGTCTGTATCCCGAGTTCCAAGCACCATTCAAGGAAAGCCTCCGCCTTTTTTCCGCCCCACAAATGCCCCTCCCATTTCGGGAGTGACTGTCCTAGAGCCCATCTACGATTCCCATCCAATATCACTCCAATATGTTGGGGCATCTCTTCACTCTTAACTTGGTCAAGAAGCCATTTTTCGTAGATCTTGTAGACTCCTGTTGCTTCCAATAAACTGCGAAGCATCCCTGATCTCTACACTCCCGGGCCGACTGATGCCTTGCATTTACACCGTTCTGCATCGCTTAGTCGAGCGATTGATTGTGACACTATTGCCTCTATAGTCGGCATGACTTTCGAAGCAACCTCTCTCACTTCCTCATGACTTACTCGGGCCTGCATTCCGGCCGCCATGTTCGATACAAGGCAGATTGAGGCATAGCATAGGCCTGCCTCTCTTGCAAAGAAGACCTCTGGAGCTCCAGTCATTCCGACCAAGTCGCATCCTAGCAGCCTGAACATTTTTATCTCTGCAGGAGTCTCAAAGCGCGGCCCTTCCGTACATACCATCACTGATTCTGTCCAAACCTGCGTTGTACACTTCTTTGACGATTCGATCAAGACTCTTCTTAGAGTGGAGCAATATGGCTCAGTAACATCTACATGTATCACTCGTGGCCCATCGTACAAAGTTCTGGGCCTAGTCTTTGTGAAATCTACAATGTCATATGGTATCGCTATGTCTCCTCGTTTATACTTCTCGTTTATGGCGCCTACTGCGTTCGTTGCGATGATTCGCTCGACGCCGAGATTCTTCAGTCCAATGATCAACGCTCGATAGTTTACCATATGAGGAGGGACTTCATGTTTTGGGCCGTGTCGCGGAACGAAGGCAACCTCGCGGCCGTTGACAATACCTATTGTCACGGGCGGAGGCTTGCCGTACTCAGTTTCCACCTCTGTAACCTTTCCTCTGTTCAGCATCTCCTCAAGGCCCGAGCCCCCTATGACAGCTACCTTGGCCAAGGGTTTCCTTCCTCATAATGGAGCCTTGGAACGTGAGGCGTTCCTAGATGGAAGAACGGAAATACTTCCCGAGATTTATACCGCTCCTTTCTCAACGAGAGCTCTGAACTCGTCAAGTGAAAGTTTCTCTCCCCTCTTCAACTTTTCCTCAGCAATATCTTCGACCTTTTTCCGCACTTGTTGCTGTTTCTTGAGCCGTGTCATTTGGTCCTCCATGATCATCTTCTGCCTTGACTCTTTCGCCTTTATGTACTCCAAATGAGCTTCGTCCGCCTGTCGCTTGATCTCAGCGTAGCCCAGATGCGCTTCATCGGCTTTTGACTTCAGATCCGAGGCCTGCTTCACGACTTCAATCATCTTCTCATGGTAGACCTCGCTCTCTTTCGCGACGCCACTCAACTCTTCATGCGCTTCATTCGCCACAATTCTAGCCGCATTTATCTCCGCCTGAAGCATGATCATCTTGTCTCTTAACTCACGGATCTTGTCGTAAACCACAACTTGAGCCTCAAGTTTCTTGATTTGGGCTATGAGTCTGGCCTCTTCCTTAGTGGACAAGGGATTTGTCTGAATCTTCCACTCTAATTCTTGCATTCCTTTCTTCAAGCCAGAATAGCTTCCTGAGGCTCTTTTCTCAAGGCTGTTGATGGCGTTCTTAACAGACTCTGCCTCATCGCGCTTGGCGTCGAGCCTCTTTCTTGCCTCCTCCCTCTTCTCTTTCAGCTCCCGTACACGTAGATTCAGCGAGTCTCTTCTTTCCTTCAGTTCTTGAATTCTCTGCTTGAGTCTTTGGAACTGCTCGTTCAGTTCGTCTCTCTTCTGGGCCAGAAGTTTTGCCTGATCGTCTAGTTGATTTCGCTTGGTTCTGGACGAGACAATCTTCTCGTCGAGGTCTTCGACCGTGTCCACGATCTGCGTCATCTCTAGCCCTCAGCCAAGCCCAGACACGTGTAAGACGGAGAATCGCTTTTCTTAATTAAGCTTTGGCGAATGACATCGGTGCAGAAACAAGCAGGCAGATTGCCAACACTATTCCCATTAAGAGACAAACTTGAGTTGGAAGATGCTAGTGTATCTGAGACAGATCATCGCGTTCAGCTACGGGTAGAGGAATACACGCTCTGCTAAAGACGTAAGATCATTCTTGCGTCAACTATGCTAGCGCCCTTGTCATAGACCATAACAGGATTGAGGTCCATCTGATTGATCTGCGGGTTCTCCATGGTGAGGTCTGAAGCTCTCAGCAGAATACCGACTATCGCATCCTCGTCGACTGGAGGATTACCTCGGTAGCCCTTCAAGATCGGATACGCCTTGATCTCACGAATCATCTCCCTAGCATCCTGCTCAGTGATAGGCGCGATCCTGAGAGTCACGTCCTTCAGAATCTCCACAAATACTCCTCCAAGACCGAACATCAAAGTCTGGCCGAACTGGGGGTCCATCAGACCGCCTATAATCACCTCAATTCCCTGAGGAACCATCTTTTGGACTAGGACACCCTCAAGCTTCGCCGCAGGACTATACCTTCTTGCGCTTTCTGCTATTCTTACGAATCCGTCCCTAACTTCGACGGAGTTTTTGATGTCGAGGAGTACACCACCAGCTTCAGTCTTGTGCAGAATGTCTTGGGAGACTATCTTGAGCACAATTGGGTACCCCAGCCTTTGGGCAGCATTTGAGGCTTCTTCAGGGCTTTTCGCCAACTCGGACTGAGGAATTGGCATCTGATAGTCTTCGCAAATCGCCTTAGCTTCGGTCTCGAGTAAGTTTGCACGGCCGCTCTTTAGAGCAGTTTCAATGATCTCCCTTGTCCTCTTGCCCATCATCATCGCGCTCCCTCGGCAATATGAAAACCGAGCAAGTTGTTATAATCCTAATGAAGAAAGAACATTCAGCGCTATTGCTCCTAACCTTTCCAAGCGTGGTGAGGGATTGGTCAGCGATAGGACTCTGATTCACGCGCCTAAGGATCGACAAAGCAAGTCACGTCAAACAAGGCTGCTTTCCGGTTTATTGTGGAAAACTAGACGCCACTAGAGCCCGTACTTGGGGGTTCTGGTGGTTGAGGCGGCCATGACTCGAATGAGGTGTAGTACCATATCAC
>CAZZFQ010000029.1:10324-16547 GCA_964653695.1 uncultured Candidatus Bathyarchaeia archaeon
GCGTACTGGTACCAGTAGTAGGACGCGAGCATGGACGCCAACAGGCCCCAGCACAAGAAGATGCCAGCTACAGTTTTCCAGAAATGCCTATCATCTTGTGACATGAACTTTGCCTCCAGCTATCTTCTCTATGGAAGAGTCAAGAGGGCCAACTCCCAGAAAGAAGAGGATGCCATTACTGAGTTCATGAATCAATGCGAATGGGATTCCGGAAATCATCACTGCAACGATCGTTTCGAGACTAGTCTCAAACCAGCTGATAGTCAATGCGCTTAAGAGGTTTGTGGCAAGATCATAGATGAAGGTCAATAGAAATCCTGTTACTGCCATCTCCCATGCCACTCGTCTGTGTTTCATGGCATTGACTGAGAAAGGCTTGCCCATCAATCCTCCTACAATGCCAAACACAGATTCGGCAGCCATACACCCAAGCCATATGGGCATGACGAACCCACGTGGGTTAATTGATCCATAGATCGCCCACACCAGAACGCCCACCATTCCCCCGACATGTACGCCGAAGTGCAGTCCGCTAACGAAAACAATGAGATCCATCACCTTCACGTTAGGCAACCAGATCAGAGCGTAGTTGCTAGCCAGACATGTCGATACCAATACAGCGATTACCGAGATCTCGCGGGCATTCAAAGCCTTGGTCAGTAGGACGAAGATCAGACCAGTGAACGCCAGGGCGATCACAAGCCATACCACTGGGGGCAATCCATAGAGGCTGATTGAAAGGAACATCGGCACGCTTCCAGGTTAGTTCGCTCAGCTTCTCAAAAGACTTTGGAATCTTATGGTGTTGGCTCCTCACCTTTCGTCAATACGCGAGTCAGCTCTGCGTAGAGGTCAACTAGCCCTGTGTTATCTTTGGCCGATACTGGAACAGGATCGAATTCAAGGCCTGATGAGACAATCGATCGTGATAAGTCACGGATCACAATCGAAGCTGTCTTGCCAAGTTTCATCTCGATCGCCGATTCCAATGAGTCCAAGTTCTCGGATCTTGACAGTATGTCCTGCAGCTCTTCAGGGACAATGAGGTCTGTTTTTGTCAGTGCGTATACCAGTGGTAGAGCCAGCCTGCTGTATATCGCTGTGGCTATGAACATGTTGGATACGTAGTTGAGGGGGTTTCGACAAAATGGTGCATCAAACAAGTAGAGTATGGCCTTCTCTTCGCTTCCTAGGGCTTGAGACAAGAAGGGCCCTCCTTCTCGAAAGGCAAACAGTTCCATCTGGCCTGGAGTATCGACCAACAATAGATCAGTTCCGCTCTCATCTATTTCTTCGTTGATCTCCTCGATGTACTCTCCAACCAGGTCTGTGGCCATGATCAAAGCTCCGTTCGGTCCAAGGCAGTATTGTGACATTAGGTTCTCTATGTCGACATAGGTGCGGACATCCACATCGGGTGTGTAAGGGAGGTTTTGAGCTCCGGGATCTGCGTTGAGAACCACCACGTTCTGATCACGAAGTCTCAGCCATTCCTGAAGGCTTGCCGTCAGCAAAGACTTTCCAGATCCTGCCATCCCGATTATGAAGACAACTCTCAACGCAAACTCACCAGTATGTTCTGCCGAAGGTTGGCGAGGCTTCTTAACCCAGATTCCTCCACATCACTTTTTCAGAGTCTAGCCTGAAGCTTCATCGCCACGCCAACCATACGGCCTAGAGCTGGAGAGGGTGAAAAATCTTGCGCATGATGCACTCCAAGGCTACTTGGTCATTCGTGCCTTGCTGATCAAGAGGTGCTTCATCTGGGCGATAGCGTGCGATACGATCCTGCGACCCTCTGCAACGTCGCGACCGCTGAACGAAAAGTCCAGTTCTATCCGAGAATTAGCTCGCCCCTCGCCGCCCTGAGGATGAGACTTGATGTAGACCTCTGGGTATCGCTTCATTACGCGATTTATAAGTGGAGCAAGCTCTGACTCGAAGAACCTTTGCACGTGAATAGTCCGCGATATGTATCTATCCATTCCCGCCTTGAGTCTAATCATCGAGGCAACGTGTCTGGAGAAAATCGCGCGCAGTTCTCTAGGGACTCCCGGAAGACATACGATAAGGGTCTTCCGAACTTGGAGCGCCATTCCCGGAGCCGTGCCTACAGGGTTGAGAAGAGGTTTCGCTCCTATTGGGAAGGTAGCCATTTTTGTCCGAAATCTTGTGAGCATACAGTGTCGAGAGGGGAGGATCTTCTTGTATCTAGCCCTGATTTGGTTCAGAGCCTCCGTGTTGACCTCTAGCGGAAGCCTCACCGCGCGAGATAGTCCCTTGATCGTGGTATCGTCGAAAGTAGGGCCTAAGCCTCCTGACGTCAAAAGCAAGTCTGGCTTTCGAGCCAAAATGCCTCTCGCTGCTTCTTGGATCTCCCTAACATCGTCGCCGACTGTCGTAACTCTTTGGACGGATCCGCCAAGAGAGGTTATCTTCCTCGCAAGCCAAGTCGCATTAGTGTTTACGGTTCTACCAACCAGGAGTTCATTTCCTACGCAAAGAAGCTCAACGCTACAAGCCATCGCCAGGCATCTCAGTGAGTGCAGCGCCTATTTCTTCGAAAGCCACCACTTCAAGTAGTCTTTCTGCTTTCGCTTCCGTTCCTCATCCAAATTGCCTCTTCCTTCGAACAGCTTCTCTCTTCCTTCCATCAACTCTTGGGCCGTGAAGGTCATCCCACAGCTACGGCACGCATATTGTTTGAGGACGGAATCATAGGACAGGTTCCCGCCGCATTCAAGGCAGTAGTTACGCATCATTGCCATCTGCCACCAAACTTCCGCGGCAGGTAGTTAAAGGTTCTCAATGATCCAGTTTTTCCTTGTGCTCTCTATTCGAACCCGCAACTTCGGTTCGAGCGATCTTCGAATCGCATATCCAACTGCAACCCCCACTATCAGGAAGCACATGGCCCAAAATGGCACAGCGTTCGGAAAGAGATCTATGTCGATTGCAGCCTCGTGCACAAGTTTTCGCGCCTGCAGAGCCCTTTCCAGAGCAGTGACGTAGTCCATCGAGACATACTGTTTGTCCGCATTTGCGAGCAGTTCTTCAGCTCTGGCAAGCTTCGAAGACGCTGTAGGGTTGGTCAACTTGGTTGCTGCCGCTGCCTCGACTTCAGCGATCTTAGCGACGGTCCGCATGATTACGCTGTCCACGTGCGCTCTACGCAACGCGTCCTTGTCAAATTGGCTGAAGTTGTAGTCATAACAGAAGTAGCTCATGGCTGAAGCCACGAAATCATTAGGGTCGCCGTATTGATGAGGATGCATAAGACCCAACATGTGACCCACTTCGTGGATGATGAGCTGGGAGAACCCGATTCCCTTGTTCGGTTGGGGAGGGGTCACAATCGCCCCTCGGTCGAATTCACTTGCCTGTGTCAGGGCAAGGAGAACCATGTCCTCTTCGGCTAATCCCCAGAAAGTCTCCTCAGCCGGCGGCCGTTGACTGACATCCCACTTGTATGTGTAGCCCAGGTAAGACTTGCTGAAAGCGAAGGCAAAGACCGGTATCGTGACCTCGTTCTCAGTCCTAGATATGTTTGCGACGTAATGATCCAGCTTAGTTTGAAGATACTTGTAGAGAGGTCTGAGGTCAACGTAGCGAAGGGCCGGGTCCTTAGAGTACCTGTAAGCCTTTGCCAATTCCTTTGAGAGGCTTTGATCATCGGAACAGTTTCGAAAGGCGACAGTGACATCGAAATCACTGTATGGAACAAGATCCTTGTAAGCTTTCTTTATCAGTTCAGCCCTGACAGTCTTGCGTATGGGAATTTGGTCTCCATCTTCCTTTGTTCTGTTGTCGAAAACCGTGATGGCGATCCTATACTTTTCGGAGTATGTTGGGGCGTACACGAACTGAGGAACAGCTAGGTTCCAGACTGATTCCCATATGTAGTCGGACAGGTATTGAGTGAGCCAAGTGCCGCCGTACAGCGTGCGTATGTCGATCTCCAGCGCTGTCAGCACCGTCTGGAGAGGTGCGTCGCTTGGTGTGTTAAATGAAGGCCCTGCGCTAATATCCAAGAACCAAAACCTGTGGTGTCCTCCCCACGCTGTCATGAAGTCTCGGTTTCTGATTCGGTACTCCAAGTCAAGGTCATAGTATTCAACGCTGTAATAGTGGGGTGAGGGGGAGTTCTTCAGCCAAGGCCGAGCTATCTGGTCGTAGGTCACTGAAGGTAATTGAGTTAGATTCGCAATGAAGAATGTATAGCCGTTAGGTGGAAAGCTTTGGTACATTTCTCGTCTTTCGTACAGCCAGTCTTCCAGTCTATTCGCGTCATAGAAAGTGTTGTTCGTCTCGACTCCAAACCACGGATTGAGAATCTTCTTGGAAACCTCGATCTTTCTCAGAAAAGTTACTAATTCCTTCTCGAATTGCGGGTTTGCGAATACGAACTCGTAGTCTAGTTGGAATACTACTCCCGTGTCCTTCGGTTCCGTCAGGATCTGGTTCACTCGCCTCAATGGAATGTTCTCTTTCCAAAGCAGGTAAGTTGTATTGATCGTGGATTGGTTGAATCCGATGAAGACAACCTTGATAGATAACGGTACGGCTCTAGTAGCGATCACTGAAGCTTTGACCGTTGCGCTCTGTGCGCACAAGACGTGTATCATGGATGTTGAAGCCAGACATGCAAAAGAGATAAGCAGAACAAGAATCAATGTTATTCGAACGATTCTCTTCATTCGTGCAACTCCTGAAGACCACGGTGCTAAGCCTTCGGTGCACGATATAAGCCATTGCGCTATGACGATGTCACCGAAAGTAGCCGACTTACCTGCAGAATGCTTTGCTCTTATGCATTCGTGGGAACGTAGTAGTACTCTCCTGCTTCCTTCTGACTTCGGTCTGTCTTGCTTCCAAGTTTGTTGACTCGCGGTCGTCCAGTTTCAGGATCTCTTCGGAAGGTTATGTCCATCTCTTGCAGGAACTCGTTCATACTTTCTCTCAACGGTGAAGGCGATGCCGCCATGCCATTGACTCCCGGTCGCCCAGAAAAGATCATCAGTCTATCTGCAATGAAATCCTGGATGGCTATGTCATGTTCGACGACATAGGCGAAAGCCTCATTGTCTTCTACGACTTTCCGTATCGCCTTTGCAACTGACAGTCTCTCCTCGACATCGAGGTATGCGCTTGGCTCGTCTACAAGGTACAGCTGTGCCTTCTTCGCTAAGCAAGCGGCGACAGCGACTCTCTGTAGTTCTCCTCCGCTCAAATCTTTGACATCTCTTTCCAGAAAATCATCGAGATCCAAAGGATGGGTTATTTCATTTTTGAAGTATTCCGTACTGTATCTGTCTTCTGCGATACTTGCCAGAAGCGAGTCTACGGGACCTTCATATTCCGCTGAGATATATTGCGGTTTGTAGCTGATGGAAAATCCGCTGAGTGCTGGAGTTAGGCCTAGGTCAGGCTTCTCCAGTCCGGCAAGAAGCTTAATGAACGTGGTTTTGCCGATACCATTAGGGCCCACTATACCCACCACCTCTCCTCGCTTGATGTCACCACGTTCGACCCGCAGAGAGAATCCTCGAAAGCGTTTCTCCATGGCGTCCCATTCAATTTTCCATGAGTTGGCCGGAGGAGCTTCTCTTGGAGGTTTGGTGTGAAACCTGATGGCTTCAGCTCTGAACCTCATGTTCTCGTCTGAGATGAACCCGTCAAGAAATATGTTCACACCGACTCGCACGCCGTGGTTGTGCGAAACAATTCCATAGACCCCTGGTTCTCCGTACAAAACGCAGATTTGGTCCGAAAGATAGTCAAGCATCGCAAGGTCGTGTTCAGCTAGGATGACGACTTTTGTCTCGTCGATGAGTGATCTGATGATCTTCGCAGCTCTCATTCTTTGGCCAACATCAAGATGGCTGGATGGCTCATCGATCACGTAGACATCAGCGTCTCTGCAGACAGCGGCAGCTATTGCCACAGCTTGGAGTTCTCCTCCGCTCAGTACACCTATCTGTCGGTTAAGTATGCTCGTGATCTGAAGTTCACGGGAGACCCTTTCCAGAACTTTTCTATCATCACCCTTTTCCAGAATCGTTGCAACTTTTCCTTTGATCCTTTGTGGTATGGTGTCAACATACTGAGGCTTGTGAACGACCCTTAAGCTTCCCTTGCTAAGACGCTCAAAGTAGTCTTGGAGGACTGAACCCCGAAAGTGCTTTGCGATTTCCGGCCAGTCAGGTGGTGAATCGAACATTCC
>CAZZFQ010000030.1:0-7652 GCA_964653695.1 uncultured Candidatus Bathyarchaeia archaeon
TGTGGCAATAGGTCAAGGCCCGAACCCGTTGATCGCACAGACAACATCCGGGCTAAAGGTAGGAGAAGATGAAAGAATAATCACCGATCAGAGTGGCAAGACTAGCCGGGACAGAATATGGGCAGCTGGAGACATAGCGTCCTCAGAGGGGACAGTCATACATGCCATGGGGAACGCAAAGAAGGCAGCTTCAGCAATCCATGACTTCCTGAGGAATTGAATGAGGTACTCAAGAGAAGAGAAGTATCAGAGAGGTCTACGGGAAGAGACCCAGCCGAGCAAACGCATCCGCGACTCTTCCAATAGCTAGCATTAGCGCTGCCGTTCGCATCGTAACCTTTTCCTTTTTCGTCAGATCCATGTTATCATTGAATGCTTTGACCATATTCGTCTCCAGCCTGCTGTTGACCTCCTCCAAGGCCCAGTGCTCTCTTCGAAGGTTCTGTAACCATTCAAAGTAGCTAACAGTCACGCCTCCTGCGTTAGCCAATATGTCCGGCACAACCAGCACATTTTTCTCATCAAGTATCTGATCCGCTTCCGTCGTCGTCGGGCCATTTGCTCCCTCAGAAACTATCTTGGCATTTATGCGAGATGCATTCTTGGCTGTGATCACGTTCTCCAGAGCGGCTGGAACTAATATGTCGCAGCTTAGTTCAAGGAGGTTCTCATTTGATATATCCTTGCTGCCGGAAAATCCCGAGACTTTTCCTGTCTTCTGTTTGAAGGCCATTACGGCATTCGGGTCTAACCCACTCGGAGAGTAGATGCCACCCTGAGAATCACTGATAGCGACTATTTTCGCTCCCCAACCGTGAAGTGTGATTACAGCGTAGGAGCCAACATTGCCAAAACCCTGAACTGCAACAGACGCTCCCCCAAGCCTGATCCCCTTCTCCTTGGCAGCTTCCCTTGCACAGATGGCCACGCCTCTGCCGGTAGCCTGATCTCTGCCTAGAGAACCCCCGATGTTCACAGGTTTCCCTGTCACGACTCCTGGCTCATAGTACCCTCGCATCTGGCTGTACGTGTCAACAATCCAAGCCATTGTCTGAGAATCCGTGTAGACATCTGGCGCTGGGACGTCCTTGTAAGGGCCTATGTCATCGATCAGCATCGCAGTGAATCTCCTAGTCATTCGTTCCAGCTCTGATCTCGACATTTCCTTCGGATTACATACCACCCCACCCTTTCCTCCTCCATAGGGCAAGTCCATGACAGCGCACTTCCAAGTCATCCACATCGCAAGCGCCTTCACTTCGTCGAGATCTACACTAGGGTGGTACCTTATTCCCCCCTTATGCGGGCCCCTCCAATTGTTGTGTTGAACTCTGTATCCAGTAAAGACCTTGATCGACCCATTATCCATTCTTGTTGGCACAGCGACAATTATCATTCGTCTTGGATGCTTAAGCATCTGCACGATGCTCGGTTCCAGCTTAAGCTTCTCCGCAGCTATCTCCAGTTGCTTTAACGCTTCGTCCCAAGCGCTACCTTTTCTTTCAGGCATGCCTTTCCTCTCCAATTTCGAGTTCAGGATTGGTGGCGATCATCAAAGGGGTTTTGGTAATTAAGACTTTGCGAGCAAAATCAAAAGAAATACGACTTGTCGAACTAGTTCCCAAAGATCAAGCAGGCTTACTTGCACCCAGCAGATATGAACCAAGATCCGTAACTCCACAGCGAACGATGAGTTTGAGTGAGGACCGTCTAAGGTGAGTGACGCGATAGAGCATGCGATATGAGCTGAGAAGTGTGGACTCAGGCCGTTGCATGAAACGAGAAACCAAGCAGAGGTTCGGACTAGCAAATACAGGAGGGGTCACAGTCGGCTGATAGGAATAGGTCCAGAACATGAATCGAGACAGATATGCAGAGGAGACAGCAAATGGAACACTTCAAGATCAAACAACGAGAGCATTCTCAGATGTGTATAAGATGGCGGCCCTAGAGAGAATCCATATGGCAGCAGCGGCCTACGTTCTTGCAGCAGAGGCCCGCTGATGCTTTCCAAAAACTCGGACTGTTTCCGTAGACGTTGCCAAATCTATCTGCGCGATAAAGTTACGCTACTCCCACTCTATTGTGGACGGTGGCTTATGCGTAACATCGTAGACAACCCTCACAACCTCCGGGACTTCGTTTGTTATCCTTGTGGAAACCTTCTCTAGAATGTGATAGGGAATGTTTGCGAACGTGGCGGTCATGGCTTCTTTGCTCTCCACGGCCCTCACCGCAACCGTATGTCCATAGGCTCTGGAGTCACCTTTCACGCCTGTGCTTTTCGTATCGGTCAATACAGCGAAGTACTGCCACAGACTCTTGCTTAGGCCGCTGTCTTCTATCTCCTCTCTGAGGATGCTGTCAGCCTTCCCTACGATGTCGATCTTCTCCTGTGTGACTTCGCCGACCACTCTGACCGCAAGACCCGGGCCTGGGAAGGGTTGTCTCCAAACGATGTTTTTGGGCAATCCTAGCGATTCGGCGACCTCTCTCACTTCATCCTTGTACAGATCCCTTAGTGGCTCAACGATCCCCCGGAACTTGATCTTAGTCGGCAAGCCAGCGACGTTATGATGAGTCTTGATCTTGTCAGAGTATCTCCTAATGCCAGACTCAATTCTATCTGGGTAGATCGTTCCTTGTAGAAGATAGTCCGCGCCAACCCTTTCGGCGACTTTCTCAAAAACTCTAACGAATTCTTCTCCGATAATCTTCCTCTTCAGCTCTGGGTCTGTAACACCTCGCAATCTATGTAGGAATGTTCTTGCCGCGTCTACACAGACCAAGTTCACACCCAGTTTTTGAAAAGTCCGCTTCACAAAGTCAGGTTCGCCTTCCCGCATGAATCCGTGATCAACAAATACCGCCGTCAGATTTTCTCCAATCGCTTTCGCGGCGATGACAGTAGTTACGCTGGAGTCAATGCCCCCGCTGAGACCGATTACAGCTTTTCCGTGGCCGATGATCTGCCTCACCTCTCGCACAGATCTTTCTACGAAATCCTCTGTTCTCCAATTTGCTTCACAACCACACACCTCGAAGACGAAGTTTCGCAGCATCAGCTTACCACTCTTCGTGTGAGTCACCTCAGGGTGCCATTGCAGGCCGTATATCGGTTTCAGCTTGTGCCTGAACGCTGCTATGGAGCAATTCTTTGTGTGTGCAAGAACCTCACAGTCTCCATGAATTGCGACAACATTGTCGCCATGACTCATCCAGACTCTTTCTCGCCTGCCCAGACCTCCCAATACTCCGCGAGGCTTATCGATTATGGCATGGGCTATCCCATACTCCTTCGTTGATGCACGCTTAACCTCCCCTCCTGACATCAAGGCTAGAAGCTGATGTCCGTAGCAAATCCCTAAGACTGGCAAGCCTAGGCTTAGTATCTCGTCATCAAGTCTTGGAGCCTGCTCATCATACACACTGGTCGGTCCGCCTGACAAAATCAAACCCTTGATGTCAAACCTCTCATCAAGATGCTTGATCTCTCTTGGAGACGCCTCGTGCGGAACAACTTCGGAGTAGACATTGAGTTCTCTGATCCTCTTGGCAATAAGGTGACAATATTGCCCTCCAAAATCAAGGACGAGAATCGTATCAAGCCTCATGTATGGCACTCGATCCTTCCCACACGATCGCCCTAGATGCCTCTTTCGTATCTCGCCAAGGCAGCGATCTCGATGGGAACGACCTTTCTGTATACTTCCTGGATCCTTCTCTTGGCGCCGTCAACAGTCAGGAGATTCTCAACTTTGATGCCGAACAGTTTCTCATTCTCTTCAAGCAGCGGCAAGACTCTCTTCCAGTCCTCTTCAGAGACAGGGACAATCTTGGCGCCGTTGAGCTGGTCTTCACCGACTGTGTGCTTGGGATCTCTCAAGAATACGGCGCCAGCTGCCGCGAGAGGAAACAGATTGCCCCCTGGGTAGGGCGTTTCCTGCTCAAGAAGTCTCCCATGTTCATCAAACCTCATCCCGTTTAGAACCATAAACCCATTCGCCGCCATGCAGGATTCACCCATGTAGTCTTTGCATGAACCATTGATCACTGCAGTCGCACTGCCGACGGCATTGATCAAAGGCCTATCAATGAGATCTCCCAGAACAAAAGTGATCCCTCCCTTGGCGCCATATTCGAACGCCTTGCCGGCATCACCATAGATTACTAGTTTTCCCGATCTGAAACAATACGCGACAGAATCTTGAGCACTTTCATGAACGTAGAACTCCGGGCCGTCTGCAAAGGCAGCTAAACAGTCGCCCGCCCTCCCATAGACATCAATGCGAATCCTATCTCCGGCAATCAAGCCTGCGCCAAAATTCCTTTGTCCTCGAAAGTTGTAAGCGATGAATTTCTTCCAGCCCAACCTGTAAGCAACCTCAAGAAACGGGCAGGTTCCATCCTCTCCCTCGGCCGCGAATTCGCCTACGTCTGCGACCAATGTTTGGCCTGGCTGAAGAGGTCGTCTCAGCCTTTGTCTGTTCTCCCAATCGATTAGATGATAGTTGCTGCTCGATCTAGATTCGATGCGAGGAGTTGAACTGAATATCTCAAAGAGTTCCCGTTCAAGTAAGGGAATTATGTCGCTCCTTCTATTGTCACCGGCATCATATCTCCTGTCGATAAGCTCAGTTAGCACGTTTATCGCAACTGATTTCTCTTCATCGCCCTTATCCGCATATTCCCTAATGCCTTTTACAAACGAACGTATCTGCTCGAAGTCCCATTCTCTGATCCCCTTGGAAAGAAGATCAAACAGCTCCGGCGATCCTAGACCTTTGCAGAATAGCCTGTCAGGGCTTGGGAAGCTACTCGGGCTACTTGTTGTCTGTCTACTGAAACGCATCTGACGCTTCGAGCTTGAGATGAGTCCTCCGAACTTATCGGTACATATCAGATTTTTCGACTCGTCAACAGAAAAAACGAAGGCTCCGCCGTCAGCATAACTACCTCCTCTGGCGTACCAATAGAGATCAGCCATCGGACGGAACCTTCGGTCGTCTCTTGCCAAGCCATCGAGCATCGAATCAATTGCCTGCTTCTCTGAAGCGATGAAGCCAATCTTAACGTGCCCGTCTTGAAGCGCGAAGACCTGTGGCCTCAGCATCGATGTATCGGTTATCCCGATCAGCTGAAACAGCTTCTTGTTCGGATCGTTTCTGGCAATTATGAAGAACCAAGGGCCATCTGGAGAGCCATGAATGTGCGTTACTTGAATTGCCTTGTAGATCTTCTTCTTCTCATCGGGGAGCATCACAAAATCTCTCTCCGTTGTAGGCGCGATGGCTTCGATCGCGTACTCTAAGGGATACTTGTAGACCCTCGTCAGGAGATCCCAGTACAGTACTGCAACCTCTGTGTCTGTGAGAAACAAGGGGTACATGTTCCTTTGCCCAAGATACTCCGTCATGGAGTAGTAGTTTGCGAAATCCCCGTTGTGAACTAGTGCATCGTGTAGGCCTATGAACGGGTGAGAGCCACCCGGATGCCAAATCTTGCCCTTTGTTGGATATCTTTGATGACCAATCCAAACGTGGGCTTCCAGGCTCAGCAGCTGATAGTATCTGAGAACCTGTTCAGCGTAGCCAACAATCTTTAGGACCATCATGTTCTTTCCGTGAGAAACAACAAAGGCCTTCTTGTCGCCCAGCGAGGCATAGAACTTCTTGTTAAGGGCGAAACTATTTCTGTAAATGAACTCATCCTGTGCTTCATTCAAATTGAGCTCTTCAAGCTTGTTCTTGGCTACGTATTCCGCGAGCTTGTCCTCGTTCGGGGTGACGAAGTATCTCCAAACTTCGGGAGGCCTTACCTCCAAGCCAACGCTTCGATAGTCTTCAATCGTTGGAAGCTTTTCTGCGAATTCGATGTCAAGGCAAGAGTCTATGAACTGGGTCTCCACTTGTCTCCTTGATTTGGGATCGAGGTAGGCGACTTGAACTAAGTAGTCTTCCTCTAGGATCTTTGATGAAATCCCGAGTTGCTTCGCAGAAAGACCGACGGCCGCTACGCCGCCACCTTTGCCATTGCCTCTATTATGCATCTGCAACATTGGATTCAGGAGGTACTTTCCTTGTATCGGAATCGAACTGGCTACTCCGAGAACTCCGCATCCGCCCTCTGCCTCGTTTTCATGAACTGGAGTACATAGGAAATCGGTGCATGATTTCCTCTTCAGGGCTAGCATATGCGTCATCTCAAATGGTCCAAGTGAACGAGGTGATCGAATCTACCTTTTCTGAATCTCACTTCGCCTCGGGGTCGAAGTTCTCGTATGCTCTCTAGTCCGAGCCGCGCTAGAATGTGACACCATTGCTTTCTCCATGAGCGATACATGTTGATTATTCTTTGAGCGCCCTGTTCTGGGTTTATTGAGAGCTTCAGTATGGGGTCAGTGGTTGCGATTCCAGATGGACAACCTCTACCTCTTTCGCAGTTCTCACATCTCTTACATCCAAGAGCAACCAGTTCTGCAGTTCCGATTACTGCTCCGTCAGCCCCCAAGGCAATTGCTTTTGCAACATCGTAGGCAGTTCTAATTCCACCACTGGCCATTATGACAATCTCGTCTCTGACGCCCTCTCTTACCAGATAGTTGTGAACGATCGGAATTGCATACTCAACAGGCATGGCAATATTCTTCTTGGCGATGTCGGGAGCCGCTCCCGTCCCGCCGAAGCCGCCGTCTATCTGCAGGATATTCGCTCCTGCGTAGTAGCTGCCAATGGCAACCATGTCAACATCGACTGGAGTAGAAACTTTGACGGAGACCAAAGCGCGGGGGTTTATGTCTTTCATCAGTTGAACATGCCGATAGTGATCCTCAACTGAGTAAACATTGTGAAATGGAAATGGAGAGAATAGACTCGTGTGCGGAACCACCTCTCGTATCCTCGCGACTTCGGGCGTAACTTTGTCAGCGAGCAAATGTCCTCCAAGACCGGGTTTTGCGCCTTGAGCGTACTTCAGCACAACAATCCTCGCCCGTTTGATAGTTTCAGCATTTACACCGAAATGTCCTGTCGCAACCTGTGTTATTACATGGTCCTTGTATGGGATCAGCTCATCGGGATATCCTCCCTCACCAGTGCTGGTAAAGGTATCCCAAACTTTCGCCGCTTCAGCCCTAGCGACCATCACATTCAAGCTAACGGAACCGAAGGACATGTCGGCCCCATAAACCGGAATGGGAATCTCTATCTTCGGCCTTCGGTCATCTCGCCTATTGAGGACTATTGAAGTGTCATAGTCTTCTTCCCCGGGCATCTCAGCATCAGAGCCTCTGTCTTCAATCAGTTCAAAGCTGAACCTGATTTTGTCGAAGCCACCTTCGGAATCTCCGGTCCTGTACTCGCGTTTTTCGGATAGATTTCCAGTCTCAGCTTGCTCCGAGATTGAGAGTATTAGATCAGCGGTCCATCGCCGGTCGCCAAGAGCAAGATACCCGGGGTTAAGTCTAACAGACAACGCTCCCGTCGGACATGCCTTCGCGCATCTTTGACAGTCGTGGCCAACGCAAGAACTCTTTGTGTTTACTATGCGTAGGTATCCATCAGGCTTCTTGAAGGCTTCGTAGTCGATCGTCGCTGAACCAATGAACTCAGGACAGGCTTCTATGCAAGCTTCGCACATCGTGCATCTTGAGC